>CBFGYQ010000068.1:0-8861 GCA_965652995.1 uncultured bacterium | reverse complement strand
AAAGATTTTCAATGCTTGGATCATACCACCGAAGATCAAAGCGACATGTACCTGAACCCCAACAAAACTTGCTAGCGTATGTCAGAAGATAAAAAGCAAAAACCGGATCAGCCGAATCCTGAAAATCCTGAAAGTTTTGAGAGTATAAAAATCACAAAGCCTAAAAAGGTAGCTGCCGGTATTCCCGCTGTTATTTCTTCTGCTAAACATATTCTCAATGAAATGGATGCTGTGCGTGGTTTTAAAGCACTCGCGCAGCTCAATCAAAAGGAAGGTTTTGATTGTCCAGGTTGTGCGTGGCCAGACCCAGATGACGACCGTTCATCCATTGCAGAATATTGTGAGAATGGTGCAAAAGCGATTGCGGAAGAAGCAACTACCAAAGCACTTCGTAAAGATTTCTTTGCTAAAAATTCTATCGAACAATTGGCTGAATCAGATGATTATAGGATAGGTAAGAAAGGTAGAATAGCGCAACCGATGTATTTATCAAAAGGGGCTACACATTATCAGCCTATCAGTTGGGGCGATGCCTTCAAGCTCATTGCCAAACATCTAAACACGTTGAGCAGTCCTGATGAAGCCACATTTTATACATCTGGTCGCACAAGCAATGAAGCTGCATTTTTATATCAGTTATTTGTAAGGGAATATGGGACCAACAACCTTCCCGATTGCTCCAATATGTGTCATGAAAGCAGTGGTGTTGCGCTCACCGAAAGTTTAGGAATAGGAAAAGGATCGGTGACGCTGGAAGATTTTTATGAAGCAGAACTCATCATTATTCTAGGTCAAAATCCAGGGACGAACCATCCACGTATGTTGAGTGCTTTGACGAAAGCAAAAGAAAACGGTTGTAAAATTATTTCTGTAAATCCTTTGCCTGAAACAGGTTTGGTGGCTTTTGCAAATCCACAAACTATTAAAGGTATACTGGGCATTAAGTCAAAACTGGCAGATATCTTTTTACAGGTAAAGATTAACGGCGACATGGCTTTAATGAAAGCTATTATGAAACTAATGCTTGCTGAAGAAAGACGAAATCCGCAATCAGTTTTTGATCACGAATTTATCAACGAGAATACAACAGGCTTTTCAGATCTAATTGCACATCTTGGTAAGTATTCTATTGATGAGTTGCTTGAAGCTTCGGGTATTTCTTTACAGCAATTATACGATGTTGCAGATCTCTTTATCAAAAAGAAAAAAATAATAGCCTGTTGGGCAATGGGCTTGACACAACATAAAAATGCAGTTGATACTATAAAAGAGGTGGTGAATTTGTTATTGCTAAAAGGAAGTATCGGAAAACCCGGAGCCGGTACTTGTCCCGTACGTGGGCATAGCAATGTACAAGGAGATCGCACGATGGGTATCTTCGAGAAGCCGCCACAGGCACTACTTGATAGCATCGAAAAAAATTTTGGTTTCAAACCGCCGCAACATCATGGGTTGGACGTAGTGGATAGCATCAAAGCAATGCAGGAAGGGAAGGTGAAAGTGTTCATCGCTATGGGAGGAAATTTTCTTTCTGCAACACCTGATACACTCTATACAGCAAAGGCTTTGAGGAAATGTAAACTCACTGTACAGATAAGTACAAAACTCAACCGTAGCCATCTTATCACAGGCGAGGAAGCATTGATATTGCCGACCTATGGCCGCAGTGATAAAGATATTGTTGATGGGGAAGAGCAATTCATCAGTTGTGAAAACTCAATGGGTGTGGTACAAAAAAGTAAAGGGAATTTAAAACCGGTAAGTAACGAACTGAAAAGCGAATGCACTATTGTTTGTGAAATGGCTGAAACTGTTCTTGGTGAAAAGTCTACGGTGCCTTGGAAAGATTATTCAAAACATTACGACACGATAAGAGATGCTATAGAAAAAACAATTCCGGGATTTGAAAATTATAACCAACGTGTGCGTGTGCCGGGAGGTTTTTATTTGCCAAACTCATCTCGCGAAGGCACGTTCCCTACAAAAACATTTAAAGCAAATTTCAACATAGCAGATCTGCAATCTGTTTTCTTAGAAAAAGATGAATTGCTAATGATGACCATACGAAGTCATGACCAGTTCAACACAACTATTTATGGTTTAGATGATCGATATCGAGGCGTGCTTAACGAACGTCGTGTTGTGTTTATGAATGAAAAAGATATTCAAAGACTAGGGTTGCAGAATAAAGAAGTTGTTGATTTGTATAACTATCATGAAGGCAAAGAACGCGTAGCACACAAGTTCATTGTAATTGCGTATGATATTGCAGAGCAATGCGCAGCTACTTATTTTCCCGAAACCAATGTGCTGGTACCTATCAATAGCGTTGCAGAAAAAAGTAATACACCCACCAGCAAATCAGTGATCATTAAAATAAGAAAATCTACAGTTGATAATTCATAACCTTAAAATACTAACGACTGTTAACTAACAACTATTAAAAAATGGCTTTTAAAATATATACTAAAACAGGAGACAAAGGAGCCACCAGCTTGATCGGTGGAGTTCGTGTTCCTAAGAACCACATTCGCATAGAAGCTTATGGAACTGTAGATGAACTTAATTCCTATTTAGGAATGGTGGGCGATAGCACACAAGAATCGGAAATAAAAGAATGGTTGCGTGAAGTGCAAGACAGGTTATTTACAATCGGTTCTGTATTAGCTACCAATCCAGATAAAGAAGTGAAAATGAAACTTCCTGATTTGCATGATGCTGATATAGAATGGCTGGAACAACGAATAGATAAGATGAATGAAGTTTTGCCTGAAATGCGATCATTTATTCTTCCGGGAGGTAATCTCGCTTCTTCTACAGCACATGTGGCACGTTGTGTATGCAGACGAGCAGAGCGTATTTGTGTAGGTATGATGCAAGATGAAGAATATGTACCTGAGCTTGTTGTAAAATACCTGAATAGACTATCAGATTTTCTATTTGTGCTGGCACGATACATCAGTCATCTCAACAATGCAGAAGAAATTCCTTGGCGAGCGAGAATATAGTATTAACCCAACAACTCACACGGTTTTAAACCTGTTGCTTTTTTGAAGGCAGTTGAGAAGTGAGAAATGCTACTGTAGCCTAATAAACTTGCTACGTCAGAAACAGTTTGTCCTTTTTGTTGCAGCAATTCTTTCGCTTTAGTGATGCGCAAATATTGTTGGTACTCGTTGATGGTTTTGCCAGTGATCGTTTTAAAACCTTTTTTTAAATAGCACTCGTTCATAGCCACTTTGCGGGAGAGTTCTTTAATGGTGAGCGGCTGATCTAAAGTGGATTCTAAAATATTTTTTGCTTCAATTATTTTTTCTCTTTCGCTATCATTTGCCAAAAATCTACACGCCGGTACAGGGCAAACAGTAAAAGGATTCGTTACATTTTCTATTGCTTTACGCAGCAGTTGCAACGCAATTTCTGTGAGTTGTATAGATTGTAATAGCGGAGTGAGTGCACCTATTTTTCTTAGTTGGTCTATTAAAAGTTTTGTAGGCGAGCAAAGATTGAATTGCTGTTCGGTCGTTCTGTCAAAACGGAACGGAGTGTTGTTCGACAATACATTTTCCTCGAACATATGAAAAAACTGAGGCGTGAATTCTAACCAGCAAATTTCCGGTTCGCTTACGTCTTGATCGGGATGTAGGTATAAAAGATGTAAATTAAATTGTGCATCATCAACCGGGTAGAGAAACAGCCTTCCACCGTCTTCACCAAAAACATTGACATTGCTTGGTCCAAGTTTTACAAAATCAGCTCGTACAAAATTGTTGATGAAAACAGGTTCTGAATTGACGATACGAGCTTCTTCCCCCAACAAATAATCGAGTGTGGTAATTCGTGTTTTTTCTATAACCTTCACTTGCTGCACGGCTGCAAAAGTAAGGAAATACACAAAAAATCCCGTTACATTTATCCATATTCAATTTCTAACATTGATGCGATATGACTAGTTATAAAAAAATAGATGCAGATGACATTTCATTTTTTAAGGCAGTATTAAGCGAGCATTATGTTTATACAGATGATGAGAGTCTGCAACGTTGTGCTTCTGATGAAACTGAAGATTTACATTTCCTACCCGAAATAGTGTTACAGCCTGCTATCACAAAAGAGGTAAGTGATATCTTGTGTTATTGCAACGATAACAACATTTGCATAACGCCACGCGGTGCTGGTACCGGTTTAAGTGGCGGTGCGATTCCTGTTACAGGCGGTGTGGTGTTGGATATGAAACGTTTCAACAAGATCATCAATATCGATAAAAAGAATTTTCAGGTAACAGTAGAGCCGGGAGTTATTACACAAGAATTGCAAGATGCTGTGAGAAAAGAAGGATTGATGTACCCGCCAGATCCTGCCAGTAAAGGCTCTTGTTTTATCGGTGGTAATGTCGCAGAAAGTTCCGGTGGACCTCGTGCATTGAAATATGGTGTTGTGAAAGATTATGTACTTAATCTGGAAATAGTTTTGCCTGATGGAAACATCATTATGACCGGAGCAAATGTGCTGAAAAATGCAACAGGTTATAACCTCACACAATTGGTGGTTGGTAGCGAAGGAACATTGGGTGTAATCACTAAAATAATATTGAAACTTATCCCTGCAACAAATCACAATTTGCTGATGTTGGTTCCTTTCAGGAAGGCAACACAGGCATGTGAAGCAGTGAACGCTATTTTTCTTGCCGGCATACAACCGTCCGCGTTAGAGTTTATAGAACGTGATGCCATAGAATGGAGCATGAATTATGTGCAACAATCTGCTGTAAACCTTCCTGAAAATATAGAGGCGCATTTGCTGATAGAGGTGGACGGCAACAATATGGATCTACTTTATGCAGACATGGATGCTATTTCCCAAATAGTGCAGCAGTATGATATTGACGAAATACTTTTTGCTGACAGTCACGAACAAAAAGAAATGCTTTGGCAGCTTCGCAGGAAAGTGGGGGAAGCTGTAAAAACGAATTCCATTTACAAAGAAGAAGATACGGTGGTGCCTCGTGCACAATTGCCAGAGTTGCTACAAGTCATCAAAAACGTAGGAAAAGAATATGGGTTTCATTCTGTTTGCTACGGACATGCAGGCGATGGAAATCTGCACGTAAATATTGTGAAGCAAAATATGAGTGATGAAGACTGGAATAATAAACTTCCTGAAGGTATAAGAAAGTTGTTTCGCGAGGTAGTTCGTTTAGGAGGCACTATTTCAGGGGAACATGGTATAGGATTAGTGCAAAAGGATTATATAGATATTGCCTTTGACGAGGTGCAGCTCGGGTTAATGAAGGCAATAAAAAATGTTTTCGATCCCAAAGGAATACTGAATCCAGGAAAAATATTTAACTAAAACATACAGCTTTGCAAAACAATATTGAACAGCTGATACCGTTATACCATTAACTTTGCATTTATGAAGAAAATAATATTTCTCCTTGCTATGTGCGTTTGTTTAGAAGGTTTTGCGCAAGAGGTGGAAACCTATACCAGCAGCGGTAAGCCAGCCGGTGCTTTGCGTAAGCAGCAGGAGGAGAAGAAGAAACAAGAGGGTTTTGATGCTTCTAGAATGATATATGGTGGCACAATAAGTGCAGGTGGAGGTAATGGCGCTTTTGTTATTGGAGTATCGCCAATGATAGGTTACAGAATTACAGAGAAATTTGCAGCTGGTGTTGGTTTCGGGTATCAATACGCCAAGGTGAATGATTTTTTCGAGATAGAAGATAACAACGGAATTGTAAATTATTACGATTTCAAAGCAACTATGCTGTCTGGGAGTGTATGGGCTCGTTATCTTATACTTCCGAAGCTATTTGTACACGCAGCCTACGAACATAATTTCTTAAGCTTTCAAAACTATCGTTTTGCGAGAAACGGCTCCGGTAACATAGAAGGTTATAAAGAACGATACGATGCTCCTTCCGCATTGGTGGGTATTGGTTATAGAATGCCTGTAGCTCCCAATGTTTCTGTAAATATAATGGGAATGGTAGATGTACTACAGTTCTTCCCAAATGCACCTTTGTACAGTCCTTATTATTATGATAAAGGAGGAAGTTTCATTAATGCCATCTATCCCAATATTGGATTTTTGATCGGGTTTTAAAAAACTAAAAATAAGTGTCAAAGACTCTGCTTTAAATAGTAGGGTCTTTTTTATTGTCCTGCTCGAAGCTTAGATAGCGGGGTGTTTTAACCCTTGACTATGAATGGCTGGAGTTCTATATTGAGGAATATTTACGACACTATGAATCTTATAGAAAAAGCAATTGAGAAAATAAATGCAAAGTCAGATTATTTTGATGCATTACCGGGAGTTGTCATTATTCACCACATCCAGTCAACTACTGTAATTTATATGTCTAAAAGGGGGCTTAAGAATTTGGACACAACAGTTGAAGAATTGCAAACAATGGGCACGGAATATCACCAACGTTTTTTCAACCCTGAAGATGCAGTGGATTATGTACCTAAAATATTTGGATTGCTCGAACGAAATAATGATGAAGAAATAGTTACCTTTTTTCAACAAGTACGGCGAAATGAAGAACATCCTTGGTGTTGGTATGCTAGTAGCACAAAAATATTTATGAGGGATGAAAATTTTCTTCCTGCATTTATCATTACCATTGCCATACCTATAGATGCCAAACACTACCTTACGAACAAAATAGAACGATTGCTTGAGGAAAATAATTTATTGCGTTCTAGCCTTCCAGCTTTCAATAGCCTTACTAAAAGAGAAAAAGAAATAGTAGCGATGATGGCAAAAAATAAACCCAGTATAGAGATTTGTAAAGAACTACACATAGCAGAAGACACAGTAAAAACGCACCGGCGTAACATAAAGAGAAAGCTGCAAGCTGATACACAATACGATATTGTGAAGTTTGCCCAAGCATTTGATTTGGTTTAAATAATTGACTGAAAAATACCCACATGTGGGTATTGACTGCTTTCATGGATGAAAATAGTTTTGTGATCAACTATTTTAAAAAAGGTGTTTTTCACATAGGCAGCTTCATCTCTAAATATTTCCTTTACATCAACAATTTATAACCACATAAAATAAAGCAGCATGAAAAAATTATTCTTGATTCTAGCTATGAGTACAGTCTGTTTTTATAGTTGCAAAGATGATGAAGATTTACCAAGTCCGGGTGGTGGCGGTACTGGGGACTGTGACTACACTCAATGGACAGGCACCTCACAATGTTCGGAAGATTATTATCCGGTCTACAACAACAGTTGCTGCCCTTCCGGATATCCTTTTTACAATACATCTACAAGCAAATGTTATGTAAGCTGTGATGCGGCAAATAACGCCTCTTCATCAGGATCTGTTTATCGTTACAATACTTCTGGAGGTGGTGGCGGAGGTGGTAATACAGGAGGTTATAATTGTGTAAGTGGAGATTGCCAATATGTAACTACAGGTGGACAGTATGCCACACTTAGTGCATGCGAAAGTGCATGTGGTGGTGGTGGCAGTGGCGGAAACGATTGTACGAATATGACTTCCTACACAAGTGCAACCGCTAAATGGATAAGCAACTGCGGCGGTACCAATGAAGATTTATCAGTAAAGGTTACTAACAATAGCAATCAAACATTGTATATCCGAATCGAGATCGAAAAAACAAATGGGAAATGGGATTGCGGTGGCGAAACCATTCCCCCAGGTGATTATACTACCTATTGGTCATGTGATGGAACAGGAAACTACAAATGGAGAGCTATACTAGGTTCCGAATTTGGTAACGGTTGTTTCCCTGATTGTGGAGATTAAAAAACTTTCATAGTGCACTTGGTGTTCTCACCAAGCGCAGTCGTTTATAACGATTCTCACTTATTAACTATACGTTACTATTCGTTCAAAAAATACCCCACGCTGGCGCGCGCTCGCAGCGCGTGCCACGCAAATATCAATTATTGAAACAAACTCGTCTAGAAAAATATGAAACAAATCCTTTTTGCCATCTCGCTATTTATGTTGCTAGCATTTCCATTTGTTGCTGATGCTCAAAACAGCACTAACCTAAACTATTGCGAATGGGTAGATCTCGGAAGCACTCCAGTGCAGCTTAGGTATGCAGAGCTAAATACTGAGGGGCAAATAACCAACTACAAGGTACAAGTAAGAATAAATGCAGAAGGTGAAAAATACCGCAAAGATGGCCCCGAGCCTAAGATACAAGGCTATTATCTAGAATTAGGGCCTACCAACATGCTAATTGATAATCTTGTAAAAGACCCTCAGTACATAGCCATCAATATAGACAAGAATTATAAAGGTGTTTATACAATAACTACAATTTTCTCTATAAACAATGATGCAGCTACTATCTATTACAAATTAGGGAAAGATGGTTTTTACATGCATTATAGAAACAATAACGAAAACAGATATGCTGCTCATGAACCATTTATGCATTGTTTTGACTGGACAATGCCCATGACAATGGGTACTGTAAATGAGAATAGGTGTTTGTATAAGGGCTATCAAAAAGAAAATGTAATAGAAGTGAAGTAAATTAATCTTGCCGTTGATGGTCTGCCACCAATCTCAAAATTTTCAAATAAGATGAAACATTATCTTTTAGCCTTATCATTATTTGCTTTAACAGTTTTTCCAACTTCTACTACATCTGCGCAAACGACAAAAAACAACGACCCCGACATTATCGTAAAAATCAAAGGAACAGAAGCTGAGGTGCAAGAATATGCTATGTATCTTCATGTAAATCTCCAAGACGGCGATATGCTTTTTTCAGAAATTCTCACGATAGATAATACTAATAAAGACTACTGTTGTCCGACAAACAACTAAAATAAGGATATTTTTTTACGGAAGCCTTA
>CBFGYQ010000067.1:0-8885 GCA_965652995.1 uncultured bacterium | reverse complement strand
CCTTCTGCACGTTCCAAAGAAAAAATTTCATTGTTAAGTTCTATCGTTTCTTCAGGCTCTATAAAAACTGTGCGTTGTGTATCACTTTCTCCATGCAGTATTCCCTTTACAATTCTTTTATGTTCTGCATTGATAGCAACCGTTCTTCTTCCATTCAAAAAACCTTCTGAAATATCTGCGAGATAACCTTGCTTACTCAACTTACGCAAAACAGTTTCAAATAATCGCCGCAGATCATGTCGCAGTTTCGCTAGTTCTGTTCTTATATTTTGTAATTCTCTCGAAGCATTATCACGCACATTTCCATTGTCATCTATTACGGTTTCTATGATCTCTGTAATCGCTTTTTCATAAATTATTTTATCAGCCAACAAACGCAGATGTGGATATAAACCCTCGTGTCTATTAAACCATTGCAACATGTCGCGTACCGTAAGCGAAAGTTGTTTCACCGCCAGCAATTGCTCACCGCTCAAAACCGCTCCTGCTATCCCGATTAGTTTCAGTTCTTTTTTAAGGTCGCGGGTAAAATCATTTGGGAAATAATCTGATGAAGAAAGAATGCTTTTGTACTCTTCTGTTTGTTGCAATGCACGCTCCACATATTCCATTTTCGTTTGGAACTTCAAATTCGTCACTCGTTCCTTCGCCTCTTCCGAACGACACTTAGCGAGTAACAACTGTATTATTTTATGGAACTCTAAAGCCTCCACCGCACGCGCGGGATACAGGTGCATCATCAGGTGGGCAAAATTAAATGATAAATTAGTTTATTGAAGACAAGGCGAACCACGATGAATAGTTTATTATTTTCTATTATGTACAGGACAAGTGATTGTAAAAACAAAATTTGCAATTATGATTTGAAAACTTACATTTGCGTCAATCAATAACGATATAAATTTATTTATAATATGTTTTGGACATTAGAACTTGCCTCCCATTTAGAAGATGCACCGTGGCCTGCTACGAAAGACGAGTTGATCGATTATGCTATCCGTTCAGGTTCTCCACTTGAAGTGGTTGAGAACTTACAAGAACTAGATGATGAGGGCGAAGTGTATGAAGGCATTGAGGATATATGGCCGGACTATCCTACACAAGAAGATTTCTTCTTTAATGAAGATGAATATTGAGGAATCGGCTTTAAGCCGATTTTTTTATAATTATAAAAGACCTCAACAAAACCTGATTATTATCCTCTGATGACATTACTAAATGATATTAAAAAGCTGGAAAAGCTAGCTACTTGTTCCAAACTTCATCGATGGTTTTCTAATCCATATAAGTATTTTAAAGCACAATTATTTCGACACTTTGCCTATCGTATTACTAAAAAGGAAGCGATAGTTGAGACAAAATTATTCTTCAACAAGAAGATGTTTATTGGACTTCCTTCCTCAACCGATATTTATCTAACCGGAGGCAAATCACATCAATCAGAAATAAACCTTGCTAAATGGCTTATTCAAAATCTAAAGACTGGAAATCATTTTTTGGACATAGGTGCACACTATGGTTATTTTTCGTTGCTGGCTTTAGAATTAGTGGGTAATGCAGGAAGAGTTATTTCATTTGAGCCAAGCTGTAAAGGATTCGATGTATTGTCCATGAATGCGAAAAACAAAGAACACTTCATCGTCTATCACAAAGCAGTTTCCGACAAAGTAGATACCATTAGTTTCTATGAATTTCCGAATCTTTTTTCCGAATATAACTCGATGGAAATTGCACAGTATGAAAATGAAAACTGGTTCAGAAATTCACAACCTGTAAAGACAACCGTAGAGACAACGACCATTGACCGAATAGTGAATGACAATTTCCTCCCGCATATAATAAAGGTAGATGTTGAAGGTGCAGAGTTTAAAGTTGTGAATGGCGGCTTATCATTTTTAAAAATCAATAGTCCTATTTTCATTATGGAGTATGTGACTAGAAGTAGAGATAATAGAGAGCATAGAAAAGCATTGGCTTTGCTAAAAGAAATTGGTTACAGCTCTTTCATTATAGAAAGCAATGGTGCTTTACAACCTATAGATGATGTTGATTACTATCTGACAGTAAACAATCTTGAATCAGATAATATTGTTTTTAAGAAGCATGATTAAGTTTCAAATACTCCAACCACTCCTCCACACTCGGTGCAGCTTCTACATTGTACTCACCGATTTTAGTGCGCCTTAACGAAGATAAATAAGCGCCACAACCTAATGCTTGTCCATAATCGTGGGCTAATGAGCGAATATAAGTTCCTGTGCTGCACACTACTCTAAATTGAATTTCCGGCAATTCAATTTTTGTTATCTCAAACTCAGAGACGGTGATAGGTCTCGCATTCAAAACAATTTCTTGTCCTTTTCTGGCGAGTTCATAAGCGCGCTTACCATCTTTCTTTATGGCTGAATGGATAGGTGGTGTTTGCATGATGTCGCCGGTAAATTGTTTGGTGGTTTCGTGCAAAATGGCTTCTGTAATTGTTTCTATTGATTGAAAGTTTTCGGGTTCGCTTTCGAGATCGTATGTTGGAGTGGTAGCTCCAATGTAAAAACTACCCGTATATTCTTTGGGTAGTCGCTGATAATCGGATATTTTTTTTGTGAATTTTCCGGTGCAACAAATCAATAACCCTGTTGCCAACGGATCTAATGTACCTGCATGACCAATCTTCACTTTAGCGGCATATTTTATTTTGTTGATGGCTGCGAATGATGTTATTCGATAAGGCTTGTCGATCAAGAGCATGGCTCCTTCTTTCAATTCTTGCAGGGAGGGAAAGTTTTTCATTGGAATGGCGAAGGTAGCTGTTTCACACAGAGAGCGCAAAGGATACAGAGATGCTAAGAAAAAAGTTCATGAAAAATTGCTGAATAGACAAAAGAACGTACAAGAGTGCGACGCAAGAAAAGCCAAATAGAAGTAGCCAAGCTAAGTGTATAAAAGTTAATCGGCAATTAGACGAACAGTATTTGTCCACTAACTCTTTAACGAATTACACAATTACCCAATCAACTAATCAACTAAATTTGCAGCCATGTTATTTGAGTCGAGAGAACAACCTTTGATAATAGCGGGTCCTTGCAGTGCAGAGACAAGAGAACAGGTTTTAGAAACTGCAAAAGCATTGAGTGAAATGAATGTGGGGTTGATGCGTGCAGGCGTATGGAAACCGCGTACAAAACCGGGAAATTTTGAAGGAAAAGGTGAGGAAGCGCTGCAATGGTTAAAGGAAGCGAAAGAGCTGTACAACATTCCTATTACTATAGAAGTAGCACAACCCGAACATGTAGAATTGGCATTGAAATATGATGTAGATGTGCTTTGGATTGGTGCTAGAACTGTGGTCAATCCGTTTCATGTGCAGGAATTAGCCGAATGTCTAAAAGGTATAGATGTACCTGTGATGGTAAAAAATCCTGTGACACCAGACATAGACCTTTGGGAAGGAGCCATCCAGCGTTTCGAGAAGGTAAATGTTACTCAGGTAGCAGCTATCCATCGTGGATTTTCTTCTTACAATGCATCCATTCAATATCGTAATCATCCCAATTGGATCATACCGATAGAATTAAAAAGAAGACGCCCTGATTTGTTTATGATATGCGACCCAAGTCATATTACAGGCAAAGCAAATTTGGTAAGTGAAGTGGCTCAAAAGGCTATGGACATGGGTTTCAACGGATTGATGATAGAAACACATCCTGATCCGAAACATGCTCTTAGCGATGCGGCACAACAAATAACACCTAAAGAACTAAACCAATTACTTTCTCAATTAAACATCAGAAAGCTGTCAACAGAAGATGTGATAAAGAGCAGTGAATTGGAATATCTAAGACAAATGATGGATGGGATAGATGCAGAGATCATAGATCTATTGGTAAGAAGAATGGAATTGAGTGATCGTATTGGCTCTGTGAAAAAGGATTGTAACATGACCGCATTTCAGCCCGAAAGATGGAATGAGATATTGGAAACAAGAAGTGAGCGTGGTTCAAAACAATATCTGAATACAAAATTTGTGGAAGAACTTTACAGACAGATTCATGATGAGAGCATTCGCCGACAAATAGAGGTGATGAAAAATCTTAACGAATCCATTCAAAAACCCAAGTAGTAAAAACACTTATTTTTATTCTCTCAAAAAAAACCTTTGGCACTAAAACATCATAAAGACGATCGGGTACGGTTTGACCAACAAGTAGATAATGCAACAAATTATGTTTTGCCTTTTATAGAAAAGACAAAAAAATTGGATGCCGGTATACGTGTATTAGAAGTGGGTTGCGGTGAAGGTGGCGTGTTGAAGCCCTTTATAGATAAGGGTTGCGAATGTGTGGGTGTAGACCTTGATGGAGGTAGAATAGATTTGGCTAAAGGATTTTTGAGCAATGAAATAGAACAGGGTAAGGTGACCTTTTTGACACAGAATATTTACGAAGGCGATTTTGTCAATAAATACAAGAACTATTTTGATGTCGTTATCCTTAAAGATGTAATCGAGCATGTGCCGGAGCAAAAGAAGTTCGTTCCACATCTGAAAACCTTTTTGAGAGAGGGCGGTGTTATTTTCTTCGGTTTCCCTCCTTGGTATATGCCGTTTGGTGGACACCAGCAAGTTGCCAGAAATAAAGTAGCGAGTGTGCTGCCTTATTACCATCTATTGCCACGTGGCATTTATAAAAAACTATTAGAGAGGTTTGGTGAACACGACGTTGTTGTAAAAGAGCTTTTAGAGATAAAAGACACTGGCATTTCTATAGAGCGATTTGAAAAAATTGTGGAAGAAAGTAAGTTGCTTGTTTTCAACAAACAACATTTCCTTATCAATCCTATTTACAAATACAAATTCGGATTAAAACCTCGTCATCAATTGCCATTCCTAAGTGCCATTCCTTTTTTCAGAAATTTTGTGACGACTTGTGCGTATTACGTTGTAGGCTAGTAACAGATTATGAGTGAGCTATATTATCAAGACAAAATCTTCAACAAAGAAAATTGCCATAAAGGTTTTGAGGTAAATGGAAATGAGTATGATGGTTGTCAATTTATCAATTGCGATTTTTCAAACAGCAACTTGAGTAAAGCCGTTTTTTCTGATTGTGAATTCACAGATTGCGACTTTAGTTTGGCATCGCTTACGCAAACTGCTTTTAGAAATATCATCTTCAATAAGAGTAAAATGCTAGGGCTTCATTTTGAAGATTGTAATCCATTCGGCTTTGTAGTAAGTTTTGAAAATTGCACGCTCAATCATTCCTCTTTTTACAAAACCATTTTACAAAAAACTATTTTTAAAGAAACAAGCTTGGTAGAAGTTGACTTTACGGAAACTAATCTATCAAATTCTGTCTTCGAACATTGCGACTTGAAAGACGCTGTCTTTGATAGTACAATATTAGAGAAGGCTGATTTTAGAACATCCGTAAATTATCGCATCAATCCAATAAACAACAAAATCCGTAAAGCAAAGTTTTCAGTTAATGGTTTGCCGGGTTTGTTGGATGTTTTTGATGTCAGTATTGAATACTGAAATATACTCACCTATTCCAAATCTTCCAGCTTTCTTCAGCCTGTATCTTTAGCATTTCAAAACCATTTTTGATTGCAGCACCTTGTTTTTTTCCTTCAGAAAGAAATTGTGTTTCTTCAGGATTGTAGATAAGGTCGTAGAGTAAATGTTGCTTTCCTAATACTGCATAATTTATTTGAGGGCCATCAGCCACTTTAGGATACATGCCCAATGGTGTAGTATTAATGATGACCGTATGTTCTTTTAAAAGATCGTTTGATAGATTTCCGTAACTGATTGTTTTGAAAGAGTCTTTTCGTGAAGCAACTAAAAACTCAATTTTCAATTTCTGGAGTACATATTTCACGGCTGATGCTGCCCCACCATTTCCTAATATGATGGCTTTTGAGTTATAGCTTTTCAACAACGGTGTTAGCGTTTTTTCAAAACCTATAACATCTGTGTTGTAACCTTTCAGTAAACCATCTTGTATGTCAACACAGTTTACAGCATTGATTTCTGCAGCTTCCTTACTCAATGCATCAAGATGTTGTATGATGTCTTGCTTGTAAGGAACAGTGACATTAAAACCTAATAATGAAGGATTGTTTTTTAATAATTCCGATAGATGGTCTATCGATGACAATTCGAACGCTTTATAAGTCGCGTCGATCTTTTGTCTGGAGAATTTGTTGTTGAAGTAGGTAGGGGAAAAACTGTGTGAAAGAGGATACCCTATCACACCGTAGAGCTTGGACATGCGCCAAACTAAACTAAAAGTCCGAAACTTACTAGTTCCGGACTTTAAAAATTGTTTGTTATTACTATTAATTGTCTTTGATCTTTACTTCATCATCTTCTACTTTCACTTTCTGCTCAGAATTTTTGTCTTTGTAACCATCTTGGTCCACTTTAGTCTTACTTCCATCAGGACGTTTGATCTTCATTTCTTCATCTTCGATTTTCACTTTAGTACCATCTGCATATTCAATTTTTATATCGTCTTCGTCAATCTTAATTTTTTTACCGTCATACTGCCATGTTCCTTGTCCAAGATTCGTAAGTTTTAAGTTGACTACATCACCTGTCAAAGCGTAAAATGTATCATGCTGAACAGGATCTATGTAAAAGATAACATCTCTACCAGACTCAGTTACATATCTACCATTATCGTTTTGTTTAACAGTTTCGCCTGTATTAAGGTCAACGTAGGTAGTAGTGGTGGTGGTAGTCGTTGTTGTACTGGTTGTACCATTATCAATATTATTCACAATAGTATCATTAGTGCTTGCATCGCCATTTGCACTATCACTACAAGAAGCCATCAAAGCAATTGACGTAACAGCTGCAAATTGGAAAAGATTCAATTTCATTTTGTATAATTTTAGTTCATTCGTTATTAAAAATTATCATGCCAAGCATAGCGGCAGGATATAATTCTTAAATGAATTATTACTAAGAAGAGGTAGTAGAATCAGTGAAATACTAGGATTGGCTTGATGTCGGCTTGAATATCAACGACAACAAAATGTACATAATCATTACCACTAGAGCCATTCCCCAACCCATGAATGGAATAGCAGCGAGTCCACAAACTACCAATAGTATGCGCGGAAGTAAGTTCTTCATATCCCATTTTCCCGAAAGAAATTTAAAGAAACGAAGCTTGCAAACCATCAGCCAACAAAGTAATGCGATGACAGCATATAGTAACCAAGGTTTGTAAAAGTACAGGTATAGTGGATTTTGCCACTGCATCAACGGAAATGTAGCCACAAACAATCCGATTGCGGGAGTAGGCATCCCAATAAAATAATTCTTCTGTTCTGTAGAAGACTGGTTGAAGATAGCTAAACGTAAAGCCGCAAAGCAAGCAACTAATAATGCAGGCGTTGTAAGAAACAAACTGGTGTCCATAGCTTCTGGTTGTGCCATGTAAGCAGCCCACAGCATCTTGAAAAGTATCATAGAAGGAGCTACACCAAAAGAAACAACATCTGCAAGGCTATCCAGATCTTTCCCAATTGGTGAATGAATTTTTAAAGCTCTTGCTGCTGCTCCATCCAGCATATCAAACAAAGCCGCAAGAAAAATAAAAATACTGCCTATGTAAGGTTGTTCTACAGCAGGTACTTCCACATAAGTAGCAATATCAAAAGCTGTAGTAAAGTTTTGTGCACCAAGAATAAATGTGATAGCTATACAACCACAAAATAGATTCGCAAGTGTAAGAATATTAGGAAGATGCTTCATGAATAAATCAAAAACTATTACGCTCCTACCATCAACGGCATCAACAACATGAGCACATCTTCATTATCTGTTTTTTCTACAGGTCTAAAGATACCTGCACGTGTTGGTGTACTCAAATCCAATTGAAGGTCTTCTCCTTCCAAATTGCCTACCATTTCTACCATCAATTTTGCATTGAAAGCGATCTTCATATCCTCTCCACTATATTGACAGCTCAATGTCTCTTTTCCTTCAAAAGAAAAGTCTACATCCTGCGCGCTCATTTGCAATGAATTACCATTTATCTCCAAGACAACTTGATTGGTAGTTTTATTAGCAAAAATACTCAAACGACGTAAAGCACTAATAAAGTCTGTACGGTTTACGATAAGTTTGTAAGGATTGTCAGTTGGTATTACAGCTTTGTAATCAGGGAATTTCGCATCTATCAAACGACAGCTTAAACTTAAATTGTTGCTAGTCACAAAAAGATGGCTGGCATTGTAAGAAAGCTCAAGTTGTGTATCATCTGCCGGTAATGTGCTGCGAAGTTGTTGTAATGGTTTTTTAGGAACTACAAAGCCTGTCTTTGTAGGAGTAGTTACATCTGTTCTGCGAAGCTGCACAAGTCTATGTGCGTCTGTAGCCACAAAGCTCATAGCGTCAGGTTCCATTTCAAAATAAACCCCTGTCATAGCCGGACGCAATGTATCTGTACTTACTGCAAAAAGACTGCTGTTGATACTTTCAATAAGTGCAATTGAACTCATAGCAAAAGAAGTAGTATCAGAAGGTGCGGGCTCTTTAGGGAAATCGGTTGCCTTTTCTCCTCCAATTTTGTACTTACCCACACTGCTACTCATCTCTATACTCAGGTCTTGCTCATTGATATTGAATGTAACCGGTTGCTCAGGCAAGTTTTTAAGATAATCCAACAATATTTTTGAAGGGATGCAGATACTACCATCACCTTGAGCTTCACTCACCTCCATCTGTACGCGCATCATAGTTTCTAGATCGGTGGCAGTAAGGCTAAGCGTGTTACCTTTTAATTCAAATAAAAAATCTTCGTGTACAGAAAGGACAGTATTCGCACTGTTAACGCCGCTTATTTGTTGTAGGTTTTTCAGTAATGCGGTAG
>CBFGYQ010000066.1:0-8889 GCA_965652995.1 uncultured bacterium | reverse complement strand
GATTCGGGTTCAAAACTCATGAGTTTATATTCGAGTGGTAGGTCTTTGTATTGCAACGATTTGATGTAATCGTTAATACCCGCTGTATAAGCATCCAACGTGGTTTTCGTTTGCGGATTTGCTTCCATCATCTTCAATTTATTCTCTGCACCATATAACATTCCTTTTCTTCGTTGCGCTCTGTCGAGTTCGAGAATGATGTTTTTAGGCTTTCCGGTTTTCGTATCTACTATCATTTTTTCGCCAACTACTTCTCCCAATCTACCGGCAGCAGAACGCGTTTGCATATCCATTTGCCAAAGACGAAAAGTTGCATGTACATAACCGAGTGTGTAGTATAAATCGTGATCGTTTTGCGCTTGTATATGCGGCACCATCCTTTCCTCAAACCAAACGTTTACAGGTTGCTTAATTCCCTCTAAAGAAATGTCTTGATTGAAATCTTTATTTGCGCTTTCTGCACTTGCAGCCCAGCCGTTCACAGGATCTAGTAAGCGACCAAGTGCCGGCAATGAACCAAGAGGACGATCTAATACAAATACTAATGAGCCTGCAATTAATGTGACTATGATAGCACCAACATATCTCATGCAAAGATGTTTGTACTAAGATAATGTTTATTGAGCAGTAGGATTTCTAAACGTAAAACTGTGTATTGAAAAACGTGTGTGAAGTATATAATAGTCAGAAGGAAGATTAGTTAAATAATGAAAGAAATGTTTCTTTTTGTGATTGCACACTATAGTTTTCTTCGATCCTCATTCTTCCATTTTTGCCAAATGATTTTCTCATTGAAGGATCAGTTAGGAGAAGCTTCAATTTTTCTTTCCACTCTTCTTTATTGTCACAAAGAAACCCATTTACACCATCGTCAATTATTATGCTATTTACACCGATCGGATCTGCTATGGCTGGTATGCCCGAAGCCAAATATTGTATGAGTTTAAAGCCGCATTTCCCCTCACTCCACGCATCTCGCTTGAGTGGCATAATACCAATGTCTATATTTAAAAGGTCGTCTTGTTCTGTAGTTTCATTCCATTTAATGAAGGTCCAATTAAGAAGTTCAAGCTCAGGTTTCTTGTCTGCGATCACCCAAAAATCGAATTCCATTTCCTTTTGTAACTCGGCAATTATTGGGGTTATTTCATCTAAATAAAAAAGTGTGGAGTGACTGCCTGTCCAACCTACTATAGGTTTCTTATTATCTACATACTCTTTTGTTTTTCCATGTCCATTTTGGGTGTCTACGCAAGTTGGCAACAGTACTACATTATCATTATACTTTCTGGCGTATTCACAAAGGAAGTCATTGCCGGCTGCAATTTTATACGCCCATTTACATATGTATTTTACTTTCCAAAATGCTTTGAACCAGCCAGCCAGCTTATTTTCCGCAGAAGTATTGGGAATCCAAATGGCATCGTCGAAATCGTAAATGATTTTCTTTCTCAGAAGTTTTGCACATATCCATTCAAAGATGGGTGGACCTAAAGGCATAGATTCTCTATGTATAAATATGTAGTGATATTTAGCAACAGACAACAACAATAACAAACGCTTGAAATAACTTATCACAATGCCAATAGTCTTCTTTATGAGTGATCCTTTTTTGTAAATAATGTTCCAAGTATTTTCATCCATAAATGGAGCAATGTGGTACTCAACACCAGCCTCATTAAGCACAGGCTCATACAGCTCTACCCTAAAACGTTGTGAGGGAGCTTTGTGCAGCGGATATGGTACAACAAATAAAATTCGCTTCATGTCTATTCGTTCAAAACGCCCGTAAAACTTGCTAAGAAATTCTGTTCTGAAAACTTTGTCCTCACATAGTTTCGCGCTGTTTCTGAAAATTTATTTCTCAGAACTTCATCATTTGCAAGTAACAAAATTGCATCTGTCATCTCTTTGATATTTTTTTTAGAAACGAGTAATCCGGTTTCATTATGCGAAACAATTTCCTCCGGTCCACCACATTTTGTTGCGATAACAGGCGTACCATAAAACGATGCTTCGAGGCAGGTCATAGAAAAAGATTCTGCTTCTGAAAAGTTCAACAAGACATAACTCTCCTTTATCAATTTCTCTACATGCTCATCAAACTCTTTAAAAACAATTACATCTTCAAGTCCTAATTTCTTCGCTTCTTCTTCCAGCTCCTTTTTGAATAATTTGTTTTTCTCTAACCCTAAAAAACCACCCACATATTTTAGTCTTAAATCTTTATTTATTTTATAGGCATTGGTAAACGCTTGAAGCGCATGTTCTTGCCCTTTCCCTCTTGTAAAATTTGCCAGATAAAGTAATTGTTTATATTCGGGTTTAGCAGCCGATCGTTCCAGCTTTTCTTGCATCACCACCGGATCGTAGATCCTAATCGTATTTTTATTTTGAGGCAATTGTTGAAGGACAGCATCTGATACGGCAATTACTTTATGACTATACCGCTGTGCTATCGCTGACCAAAATTTGTTTAATGCTTGTGGCAGCGATGTTGGTAAAAAACGAACATAGGTAATGAGTTGTATTTTTACTCTTGTCATCCTCAAGCCTGCACCCAGCAAATTGTAAAAATCATTTACCTGTACTACATCTATTTTGTTTTCTTGTACGATTTTTTTCAGATTCGATATATTTCGTATCAAGTAAGCAGGGTATAACGAGATCGCTTTTAGTGATTTGGATATTTCTTTTAAGGGTAGTGTAAATACCTTAAAACCATTTTTCTCTATCTCAGCAACATTGGTACTGTTTTCCGGAACAATGAAGAATACCTGATGATTTGGCGATAACAACACAGCCTCATTTAGTGCACATTTAAAACTGCCTGTTACGCCGTTACTATTGTCAATTATCAAAATGTTCATCAGTTTGTTTTCGCATTTGCATTTATCACAGTTCTGATTTTTTTCTTTACCCTTCTCGAAATATTTCTGACAGTAGACTCTACTCTATCTAACGTCTTACTTTTTAGATTATCGTAAAAAAACCCATCTTTAGTGAAATAAAAAGCTTTGCTTGGTATATAGTTGGGAACATTGAACGTAAAATTTTGTTTGTTCCAAATAAAATGATGCAGCGCTATTTCAATATTACCTCTGTACAAATGGCCGTCTTCATAGAAAAGTTTTTCGTTTGTAAGAGGTGCGTCATCAATGATCTTTTTAAAAAACTTTCTCGATGTGCATTTTTCAGGATTTAAAACCACATGGCTGAAGCTTTCAATCGAATATGTTGCATCTAAAAAAGGGACACCTCTCCAAATTTGATGTAAGACTTCCATTTCTACAACTTCATCAAAATTGTAATACATGTCTGAGTTAATAACGGATTGGTAATCTTTGCTTTTTAGAAATAAGTTATTTACCTCATTAATATTTCTGAAAAGGCAAAACGGTCCGGAGATGTAATCTTTATAGAACGAAATGATGTCGTATTTTTCAAGAGTATTGTTCTTAAATACCGTATGTAAATCCCCCAAAACAATGTCTAAATCTGCAAATCCCCAAAATTGATATTCAACAATATATTCTTCGAAGACCTTTCCATACATCGGTTTTAGATCACAAAGTTTATAAGGGTTGGAGAATTTAATTTGATTCTCTAATTTTTTTGTAGCTAATTGATTAAAGTCTTTTAATGATTTCTCTTCTATCTTAATATTTTCACGTTTATAATTCAGAGCAGTTTTGTCATCAGAGAAGATTAAGAAATCTATAAATTGGTTTTTCTCAGCAGTAGCAATAAAGAATGGAAAGTAGTCAGGTAGCTTTCCAAAAAAAGGTATCAGTATCGCAATTTCATTTTGCATAAAGTTTGCTTATCTTTTTTCGTTACTACGCTTTAATTTTCGGTCTTCAATAGTTCTTCATAGGTGTATGTATCGCTGATGATACCATCTTCCAATTTGTAGATTTTATCACAGTACCGCAGAGAACTGTATCTATGTGCTATAATAATGATCGTCAATTCTTCCTTGCCTAGTTCATTTATCGCATTCGTGATTTCAATTTCAGTCTTCGTATCCAATGCAGATGTTGCTTCATCAAAAACTAAAACCTGTGCTCCTTTGTAAATAGCTCTGGCTATGGCTATACGTTGTTTTTGCCCACCGGAAAGATTATTCCCTCTTTCGCTTAGTATAGTGTTCACACCTTCAGGCAAATCGTTCACCAATTCAGAAAGACTTGCTAGCCTAATAGCTCTTTCCAGCTTCTGTTTATCTACTTCTTCTTCATTCAATCCAATAGCAATATTTTCCGTTAAGCTGGCATTCATTATAAAAACATCTTGACGCACATAACCTACAATTTTCCACCAGCTTTTAATATTATCATCGGTAAGCTGTACCTGATCTACAATTATTTTTCCTTCAGTCGCCGTCAAAAAGCCAAGTATATTGTTGATGACAGTAGATTTCCCAGAACCTGATTTTCCGATAATGCCTATTTTTTCTCCTTTTTTTATCTCTAAGTTCAAATTCTTTATCACATCCTTGGCATCGGGGCTATACCTGTACGACAGATTATCAAATCTAATTTTATCATTAAATACCAAAGGAGTTATGTCTGCAAGTTCTTCATTAAATAATACCCAATCAAACTCACCATCTTTCAAAATATACTCAGCAGCTGTAATGCTGTTTAATGCAACAGCAAAGCGGTTTACAGAAGGGATACTACGATATGCAATAACAGAAAACAAAGAAATAGTGGTTACAATTTTTTCTACATCTTTCAATACAAAAACGCCGTAGATAAGGATAATAACGATACACAAAAAGATAACAACTTCTATAATGCGGGTCGGAATAAACATTACAAAATCGGTCTTGCTTTGCAGCTTACCGAACTGTTTGGTTATCTCATGAAATCTTTTTTTATAAAATTTTTCTGTACCTGCGATCTTTATGTCTGAATACCCAAAAATCATTTCCTGCGCTTTTGAGTAAATCATAACCGCTTCTCTGTTTTTTTGTTCGCCTGCCATCTTGATCGTATTCTTCGCTTTACGATAAAAAAGACCAATAGAAGGAAAAAGAACTACAACAAGAAGAAAAAACAATTGCCAGTTCCACATACAGACAATAATTGCTGTAAGCAGAAAGATAATGGCTTCATTAATAATGATCATAGTGGAAATAGCGACGCTGCTAGCTAAAGTCATTTGTAATGAGGAAAGCTTATTGATCCATGTATTGCTGTTGGTTTTTTGTATGTCTTTAAAAGATTTTTGAAAAATTTTGTTTAGAACATTCATTGATGAACCAACGTACACGTTCTGAACAAATTTCACCTGTAAATAGTTGATGTATAAACCAAACAAATTCTTAAGAATGATCAACAACAGGAACAAGAATATTATGTACAATAACAACCCATTCCTAGATATATTCGACAATAATGGAAATAGGTCTATGAGTTTCTGATAAAAACTGTCAGTAAGAACTAACCCGACAATAGGAATAATGGCTGCTAAGCCCACTATATCCATTATGGAACTAAGAAAGGTAAAAAATACCAGCCACTTGAATTTTTTCTTTTGTTGTGGGCTAAATACTTTATACAGGTCTGCGATCCTATTTTGAACTGAGATTTTTTTCAGAATCATTTCAAGTGTTTAGAAGAGATGGTGCTACAATATCTTACTTTTTGAAAAGCACATCCAATAATGTTTTTGTTTTTTCTTTGGCCGGCTCTGTATAGTAACCGTTTCCATAACCACTACTATAGCCATAGCCATAGCTATACCCGTATTTTTTAAGATATTCCACACCATTGAAAATGATTGCAGAGTTCTTTATTTTTCTTTCTCTATGTAGTGAATCAAATAATTTTATTTGTTCTTTAATCGTGTAAGATTGTCGCACGACAAACATATTGATATCTGAGTATTTTGAAAGTATAAGTGCATCTGACACTAAACCAATTGGTGCCGTATCCATAATAACCACATCAAACATTTCGCTCAACTCTTCTATCAATTCTTTTGCAGAAGGCAATACTAATAGCTCACCCGGATTAGGAGGTATTGGTCCACAATTGGCAATATATAAGTTTTCGTGTACGCCGGAAGGTTTTACAGCACTTTCTATACCACCTATACCTGCAAGATACCCGCTAATACCACCATCTGTCTGAAGACCTAAATAATTGGTGAGTTTTGGTTTGCGAAGGTCAAACTCCATTATCACAACACGTTTTTTAGCCAGCGTCATCGTAAGACCTAGGTTTAGTGATATAAAGGTTTTTCCTTCACCGCTCATACTGGATGTTATTAAATAAACCTTTTTATTACCACCTACAGACATAAATTCCAGGTTAGCCCTAATCAACCTAAACTGCTCCGCAATGGCAGTACGTATATGCGGCCCCACCACTATGTGCTTATTTGTGCCTGAGCTATCATCAGCTCTTGCAACTGCACCAATTATTGGAATGTCCGTAATCACTTCAACATCGTTCTCGTTAATCACTTTGTTATTAAGTACTACCTTACTAACAATGACTGCGGCCGGCAACAAAAGTCCAAGCATAAACAGAATACCGTAAACACTCTTTTTTACCGGTTTAATGGGGACATCAGTAGCATAGGGTGCTACAACAACTCTTGACTTGTTGGTTGTTGCAAATTGTTTAATATCATTCTCTACGCCTCTTTGATAGATGTATAAATACAACTCCATCAAAACAGGATATTCTCTTTTACTCTCCGCTATGTCTATTTCCGCACTGGGCAATCCTTGAATTACTACCTCAGATCTCGCAAGGTTACGAGACGCATTTTGTATACTAATATTAAGTGAACCAGCCACTCTATCACAGGCATCTGCAATTTGTTTTCTTATGGCATCCAAATCCTCTCCAAGCTTTATATACACCGGGTTAAGAACACCGGTATTACGTAAGGTCACTTCTCTTTTTTGCACTAAAGCATTGTATTCTGTTATCAATGCAGTGAGGTATTCATCAGTCAATGTCACCCCTGCTATCACCTCTTCTCTAGCACCCGATCCAAAAAGAATATTCTGTTTTAGATTGGCTACAGATTGTTTTTGCCGTGTGAGCTGCTTAAGATTTTGCTCTTCTAGTGTTTTTTCACTTATGACATTAGCTTTCTGCGCTTCAAGATCTACCAAGTTATTTTTCAATTTCAACTCAGCTGCTGTAGAATCCTGGCTTTTTAAGTTTCCTGAAAATTGTCTTTTATACCTTTCAATGATCTCTCTCGTTTTTTCAGCCGACAAATTCAATCCTTCTAATTCTTTAATTCTATAAAAGAAAATAAGTGCGTTTATAAAATCTAATCCTCTTTTAGGCAAATTATCTGTAAAACTCAACTCAACCATACTGGTCCTACCATCTTTAATCTCTGCTTTGAATTTTGAACCAATAAAATCACTGGTCTGCTTTAATGGTGATACGCGAATAATGATTTCTGTTTGATTTTTAAGATAGTCTAGATTGGCGGTTGGCAATGTAGATTTTGAAATTTTGAAACGCCCATAAGGTCTTGTGATCCAAGTATCGTAGGCAAACTCTTGTGCCACAGCTTCCAGCAATTCGAACTTCGCATCGTTAATATGATTGAAACGCATCTCAAACATAGATCCTCCTAAATAACCTATACTATCAAACACTAATTTAATAGGAGATGTTTCGTAAACCTCTTCTTCTCTTAACTTACCTTGCGAATAGTATTGTATATTAATATCAAGAGAGTCTACAGCAGATCTTATCAAGTCTTGAGAACTTAATAGAAACATCTCATTGAACAAATTCGGATCCCCGTTAGCATCGCCTGCTCCTTGTTCGAATTTTTTCAAAATACCACTTGCCGGGCTAGGTGTATTTTGCTCCATTAATAGCGTGCTTTGAATGGAGTAAATAGGTGTTGTATATCTTAAATAAAGAAATGCGATTAATAACGCAACGAATATAGAGAGTGCAAACCAATACCATTTTGTAGTTATCTCTCCCAGCAAACGCTTGAAATCAATACTGGTATTGATTTGCTTCATCAGATTTTTCTGTTCGTGTTGCTGTTGAAAATTGTTGTCCATAGGAGCTTATAGCCTACTACTTATTGCTTTATGTTAGCTATTTGTACGATGCCGTAAACTGCTAATACAGTCGAGATAAGCGTAGTAATAGCCGGTAAATAAATTCTGAAAAAATCACTTCCTTCTTGTTTTCTTATTGCACTTGGTTCTATATAAACAATGTCATTCTGCTTGAGATAGAAATAAGGGCTTTTGAAAACATCACGGCTGTTTAGATTCAATCTGGCAAATTCTCTTGTGCCCTCTGTCTCCCGTATCACTAGAACATTGTCTTTTCTTCCACTAATGGGTATATCTCCCGATGCAGCGATCGCATCTATAATATTTATTTTATGATTAGGAGCCACCACCGTTCCGGGACTACCAATTTCTCCAAGTACAGTCACTTTATAGTTGACTATATTCACTTCTGCCACCGGTTCTTTTACGTAGTTTATTAATTTCTGTGTCAGTAGATCTTTTATTTGCCTGATCGTGAGACCACTCACTTTTATTTTTCCAACAAAAGGATAATCGATAAATCCGGAACGATCTACCAAATAACCTTTGGTGAGCCCGGCACCGCCACCTTTAGAGGACGAAATATTGTATGAAGCTCCACCATCATTGAAAATTGTTGAGTAGCTAACATCATGAACACTACTGGAAGTGGAAATGTGAATGGATAGGATATCATCAGGCTGAACGATCGCCTCATGTACTTTATCCATCTGTTGCACTATCACACGGGGGTCTTGCGGCAAGTTATCCTTGAAATAAACCGACTTTTTAGAACCGGTGGCAGAAGTGAATATAGTCACTTTATAGTTGACTATATTCACTTC
>CBFGYQ010000065.1:0-8917 GCA_965652995.1 uncultured bacterium | reverse complement strand
TCTTCTTTGTGAACTTGCAATTTCACACCACCTAATGCATTTGAATAAAACGGATTTGCTTGTATTGTAAATTCATCTTTCAGAAAACAAAGAACACCTTCTCTCTCCAACACACCTCTAACTATAGTTGCCTCATGTGAATAGAGGAATGTTTGTATGGTTACTAGTTCATCCATTGACCTTCAAATATCTCATATTTCAAAATAAATGCAAGACAAATGCATCAACTTTGCTCAGCATGACAGACTTTTGATTAAGATTTAATCTTAAATGAATTTATTATCCTTCGCCAATTTTATAGCATCGGCTTTGGAATGTACATCCAATTTGTGATAGATGTTTTTGATGTGAGATTTTACAGTTTCCAAGTCTATGAACAGCTCGTCGGCTATACGCTTGCGGCTTTTACCTGTTGCAATTTGCTCCAGTATTTCTGTTTCGCGGCGAGTAAGAGGAGTTTGCTCATTACGTTTAAAAGAAGAGATGACCATGCGAGCAATGTGCGCGCTCATAGGTCCGCCACCTTCCATCACTTCACGAATAGCTTCTATAATTTTTTCAGGAGGAGTATTCTTAGTGAGATAACCCGACGCTCCATTACCTAGTGCTTTAAAAATTTTGTCTTCTTGTTCGTAAACAGTAAGTATGAGAATATAAGTTTCAGGAATTAATTTTTTGAGTTTGGGAATCGCCTCTATTCCTGAAAGTCCAGGAAGTTCTACATCTAGTAACAACACATCCGGCTTTTCATTGAAAATACGTTTGCTGGCATCTTCAAATGAGCGATAAGCACTTATCACCTTAAATCCTTCTGTATTATCAATAAGATATTTATAGCCTTCACGGATGGTCTCGTCATCTTCTACGATGCTAACCAGTATATCCAAATCTTTGCTCATGTCGAAAATTTTGTACTTATAAAGTTCCTTATTCTTTTACAAAAAAACTATCCCCTATTTGAAGGTATTAGCTACGTTTCTTTTCATTGGGAAAATCAGGCAATAACCTAAAATTGAGTGTTGTTATTGTACCTTTATCAGGTGTACTTTCTATCTTAAAAATGCCGTTGATACGCTTAGCGCGAATTTGCATATTATCTAGCCCATGTCCCTTTACAACAGATTCCATATCAAAACCATCTCCATCATCTGTCAGGCATAACTCAAGACGGTCATTTTCTTTCAATGTGGCTTTTACAGAAACTTTAGTAGCGTGCGAATACTTCAAACAGTTATTAAGGGCTTCTTTAAAAATCATAATCAAATTACGACTCACGTCCAACGGCAAGCGATAATTATTCCATCTATAATCCGTTCCTTCAAATGAAAACTCAATCTCCGTATCTAGGAATAGTTCTCCACCGAAATCTCTGATGCGATGAAGTATTTCAAAAAGATTATCGTTTGACGGCTTTAACGACCACAGAATATCACGCGTACCGCTGTA
This sequence comes from uncultured bacterium, assembly GCA_965652995.1. Taxonomy (GTDB): domain Bacteria; phylum Bacteroidota; class Bacteroidia; order Chitinophagales; family Chitinophagaceae; genus JAFIGV01. The sequence continues at coordinate 7,471 of CBFGYQ010000065.1, read as the reverse complement.
AAGCTGGCCAGTATTGTCTTGTATTTGATGGATGATGCGAGCTGTTTCAGGTGTTACATTTCCGATCTTGTTTTTCAACACATTTGTAAGAACATTGATACGGGTTAATTTGTTACCCACCTCATCATGAAAATCTTCGGCAGTACGTTGACGCACTTTGTCTTGTTCTTCCTTACGCAATGCCTGCACAAGTTTTAATCTGTTTTGTTTGCGGCGATTTGCCATGTATTGCAATGTAACACCTAACAGTACAAATGCACCAAAGATGATAAAACGGAAAAGCCATGTCTGGTGAAACGGTGTTATTATTTCGAACGGATAGGCTAACTCACGAATTATTTTTTCATTCCCCGATGCTCTGCTTTGTACCTGAAAAGTATATTGGCCCGGAGGCAATGCCGGATAAGTAACGGTGTTTACATCAGACCATTCTGACCAAGGCGCATCTAAGCCTTTTATGCGGTATCTGTAAACTATCTGCTCACCTGCTGTGAGTGATACCGTATGAAATGTGAAAGAGAGATTGTTTTTTTTAAATGGCAGTTGCAAGCCATACGGAATTTTATACCAGTGATCTGTACTATCAAAATAGGCAGTATCCGTAATGCTTTCACCAAATAATTTTACAGATTGCATCACGATACTGATGGGTGCTGCGACCACATTGTTGGAAGTAGGCATGTAATGGGCTGCACCATTTGTAGTACCAAACCAAATGCTACCATCAGGCATTTTCATCACCGCATTATGGTTACTTTCCATTCCTGAGATACCTTGCTCCTTTCCATAAAATTTGATAGTAGGCTTCGTATTTTCTTTGTATGTTATTTTGTGAATGCCATAACCTGTACCAATCCAGATATTGCCATCGTTATCGTTGATGATGTTGTAAATAAAATCAGATTGCAAGCCATTACTCTTGTTTATTACAAATGATTTTTTCGAAAGCATGTTGTAGTAGATTAAACCGTTATCGCTCGTCCCAATCCACAATTCATTACCACGCTTTAGAAAACATTGTGCAGTAGCACTGTCAGGAGCCGCCCCTGTTTTAAAATCAATCATTTTTTTCTGGTCGTATAATTTCAATCCATCAGTCGTAGCAATCAAAATACTATCATTACCGATTGAAATCACATCATGAATAGCCACATTAGAAATAGGAAGCTTGATGAAGCTATTCCCGTTTTTATAAGCAAGGCCATTTAAAGTTCCTACCCAAAGTCTGTTCTTATCATCGTTGTAAATAACAGAAATATGGTTGGATGGAATAGTAGAATTTTGGGTTGTGTAGTATTTGTAATTTTTACCATTGTATTCTACCAAACCTCCTCCTGATATTCCCATCCACAAAGCATTTTGTGCATAAGACATAGCCATAACAGCAGTATAGCCTTCCGGAAGATCCATCTTGGTAATCTTTCCACTTTCAAAAAGATAGACTCCTGCTTCATAGGTACCGAGGAAAATTTTCCCTTTTCTATCGGATGCTATGCTCATCACTTGTGCACTTGGCAAACCACTTCTTTCATCTAACGAAGAAAACTCTGCTCCTGAAAAACGAAAGATTCCTTGTCCATCTGACGCCATCCATACATTACCTTCTCTATCCGTAAGCATGTGGTAAAATGGATTATCACTCAAACCGTTTTTTTTATTGAACCATTGCACTGTGCTGTCCGTCATCTTTAATACTCCCATACCCATACCTGCCCATAACGCACCTGTTTTATCTTCTGTAAGGGATGTAGTTGCAACATTAATTGGCTTTTGTTTGATTAATAGCTGCTTTATACCATTTGCAGTAAGACAAAATATACCGCTGTTTGTAGCCAGCAATATCCGCTGTCTTTTATCCATCATCATTTCAAATGTGTACACTTTTTCTTTTGATGGAATACTTAAGCTGTCCCAGCGTTTGTCTTGATATTGATACACTAAACCTTTGTCAGACGCTATATATAACACTTCTTCATTTGCAAAAACAGTAGTGATCTTTGCACTAGTATCAGGCAGAAGGATTTCAGTTGTTTTTTGATTACTAAATCTATAGAGCTTTGAGTTTGCTAAACATAACAACCCTTTATTGACAGGAAAAATTTTTGAGACATTATTAGCCATGGGTAATTCTGAAGACTGCAATCTATAATGCGAAAAACCATTAGCCCCTACCTTTGAAATACCCTTGCTATCTCCAAGCCATATTGTTCCATTTTCATCAGCAACAATGGCGTTTACATCATTACTTAACAATCCGTCCCGTACAGTATAGTTCGTAAATTTTTTGCCATCATATTTAGAAAGCCCGCCTAGTGTGGCTATCCAGAGATTTCCAAATTTATCCTGTGCCAAACCTCCTCTCGCTTGCGACTGAATTAGTCCATTTTCAACATTCAGGTTGTAGAAAGGATAACGTTGTGCTGTAGCGGCATTTATTAGGAATAATACAATAATTATATACAGTGCTAGACTTTTCATGTACTACTGTGAAATTATACTCTTTTCACATAGTAATTGTGCCGTTTTTTATCACCCCATTTCACATTGCATCACTTCCATCCACCACCTAACGCACGATAAATATTTGTAACCGCACTCAGCTCTTTTTGTTTAGTTTCTATCAATTCCAGTCGAGAGTTTAATGCATCGCGTTGTGTCATCAGAACTTCTAAATAGTCTGCACGCGCCGATTTGAATAAGTCATTCGCTATACTGATGGATTTTTTCAACGCTTCTACTTCCTGGAATTTATTATCATATTTCTGTTCCAAGTTGTTGAGATTGCTCATTTGATTTGCTACTTCGAGATAGGCGTTCAATACTATTTTTTGATAGTTATACATTGCTTGCAGTTGCCGTGCATCAGCACTGTAAAATTCTGCTTTAATAGCATTTTTATTGATAAGGGGTGCCATCATATCTCCTGCAAGAGAAAAGAAAACAGACTCGGGAAGCTTTGCTAAATAATCAGGGCGGAAAGCTTCTAACCCTAATGTAGCAGCAATATCCAGCTTAGGGTAAAATGCAGCGCGAGCCACTTTCACATCCAACTTTGCAGCTATCAATTCATTTTCTGCTTTTCGTACGTCAGCTCTTCTTTCCAATAACTGCGATGGAATTCCCAGTTTCACTTCTTTAGGTAATTGAGCCATCAACGTTTCTTTATCACGAAGTATCGGTTGTGGATAACGCCCCAAGAGAAAGTTAATTTTGTTTTCAGCCTCTTTTATCTTTTGCAAAATATCATACTCTCTGCCTTGCGAGTTGCGCACTTCCGCCTGAAATTTTTGAACAGCAAGTTCTGTAGCACGTGCTGCTTCCTTCTGCACTTTCACAATTTTCAATGCATTCTCTTGCAGAGTGACAGTTCCTTGAACAATTTCTAACTGATTATCTAAAGCAAGCAACTCATAATAAGTGTTGGCAACTTCGGAAACAAGATTAGTAACTACAAAATTCTTCCCATCAACTGTAGCTAAATAACGACTGACAGCAGCCTTACGGGCATTACGAAGTTTCTTCCAGATATCTACTTCCCAATTGGCAAACAATCCTAAATCATAATTTCCCAATACTTCAGGCATCTCTTTCCCTGGTTCTATTTCTGTTGAGGCATCTCCTGCTCCCTGACTTGTATAACGTCCAACTTTATCCATACCTGCACTGCCACCTATGCCTATACTCGGTAGAATTTCTCCTTTTCTAACCCGAATATCATTGCGCGCAATTTCGATTTCCTGCAAAGTCATCAATAACTCTTGATTATTCTGTAATGCAGTGTCTATCAATGTTTCGAGATACTTATCATTGAAAAATAGTTTCCAATCTAATAAGCTGATACTTGTTGTATCTAATGACTGATCGTATGAAGCGGGTAAATCAATACGTTCATTTATTGCTGTTTGTTTCGGAATGCTACAACCAAAAAGCAATAAGATAACAGAAAATGCAATGGCTATGTTTCTAATTTTTTGACGGTTCATTTCTTTTGATAATTTTCTGTAAAAGATTTTTTAGTTTTTTCAATCTTGCTTCTTCTGAGCTGCTTTCTACAAGGTCTTCTGTAAGCGAGCGGTCATCTTCACCTTTAATAAGTTGCCTTCCTTCAGCTAATTTTCCAAAAACGATATATAATCCGGGAACAATGACTACACCAAACACAGTTCCAAACAACATGCCCCCTAATGCAGATGCACCAATAGTTCTGTTGCCGACTGCACCGGCACCAGTAGCTAATACTAATGGTATGAGACCTGCAATAAACGCAAACGACGTCATCAAAATAGGACGGAAACGAACCTTAGCTCCTTCAATAGCTGCTTGAAAAACAGTTGCTCCCTGATGATGTTTTTGCACGGCAAATTCTACGATCAATACCGCATTTTTTCCCAATAAGCCAATCAACATGATCAAGCCTATCTGCGCATAAATATCATTGGCAAGACCTAATAATTTCAACAACAAAAAAGAACCAAACACACCACCGGGAAGTGATAACACAACAGCAAGAGGAATGATAAAACTTTCATATTGAGCAGCCAAAACGAGATATACAAATACCAATACCACTATGAAGATATACAAGGCTTCATTACCTCTGCTAGCCTCATCATAAGACAAACCCTCCCAAGCAATATCATAGCCTTTGGGCAACGATGTTTTTGCAACTTCCTTAATGGCATTAATGGCATCAGCACTTGTGTAACCCTTTGCCGGCAAGCCTCTGATGGATGAGGATGTATAAAGATTGAAACGTGTTATCTCATTCGGACCTTGTGTTTTCTTTAATTTCATGAAGGCAGAATAAGGCACCATTTCATCACGATCATTCTTTACAAAAAGGTTCAAAATATCCGAAGGTTGCTTACGATATTCTGGATCGGCTTGTGTATAAACTTTATAATAATTATTAAAACGGATAAATCCTTGCTCATAAGTACTACCAATTAATACATTCAAATTTTCCATCGCCTTACCTACTGAAACTCCTTTCTGCATTGCTGCCTGATTGTCTATTACCAATTCGTATTGCGGATAGTTGGCAGCATAGAAAGTGAATAATCCGGTGAGTTCTTTTCTTTTTCCTAATGCTTTCATAAACTCTTTATTCACCTTATCAAACTCCTGATAATCCACATCACTACTTTTATCTAAAAGACGCAACGAGAACCCATCAGAAGAACCATAACCGGGAACAGCAGGTGGTTCAAAAAATTCTACGACAGCACCAAAGTCCTTTGTTTTTTCTTCCAGTTCTTCTACAATCTCCTTTATGGGCCTGCGTTTCGACCAATCATCCAAATTGATCAAACACGTGCCGGCATTAGAACCGCGGCCTTCAGTAAGGATTTCGTAACCGGCCAAAGATGTAACTGACTGCACACCTTTTACTGTTTTAGCAACTTTTTGTAGTTCTCTGGAAATAGCGTTGGTTCTTTCTAAAGTAGTGCCGGGTGGCGTTTGTATGATCGCATACAATTGCCCCTGGTCTTCGCTGGGGATAAAGCCTGCAGGAAGAATTTTATTTACCCCAATTATCCCGAAGGCAAACAGAATAAGCATTCCAAAAGTGATGGCTCTGCGATTGATGATCTTCTCTAAAAACTTAGTGTACTTACCTGTTAGATTTTCAAATTTTTTGTTGAACCAATCTATGAATAATTGTACAGGCGTTTTCTTCTTTGGTTTACCATGATTGTTCTTCAAAATCATCGCACATAAAACAGGAGTAAGCGTAAGAGCTACTAAACCGGATAACACAATCGCGCTTGCCATTGTAATAGAAAACTGACGATAGAAAACACCCACCGGTCCGGTCATAAAGGTCAGTGGAACAAACACCGCAGTCATGATTAAAGTGATGGCTATGATGGCTCCGCTGATTTCTCCAATCACTTCCTTCACAGCATTGAAAGGCGATAAATGTTTCTCTTCCATCTTGGCATGCACTGCTTCAACGACGACAATCGCATCATCTACCACAATACCAATTGCTAATACCAGCGCGAAAAGTGTGATGAGATTAATGCTTAATCCAAAGAATTGCATACAAATAAATGCACCTATCAACGAGACAGGAACTGCAATAATGGGAATAAGTGTAGAACGCAAATCACCTAAGAAAATAAACACAACAATAGCAACAAGAATAAACGCTTCAACAAGCGTATGTAATACCTTATCAACTGAAGCATCTACAAATTTTGACACATCGTAGTTAATCTCATAATCCATTCCCGGAGGAAAATCTTTCTTCAATTCTTCTAGTTTCGCTTTCGCATTTTCTATGACTTTATTTGCATTACTTCCAGGTATTTGTTTCAATACTAGAGATGCTGATGGATAGCCGTCTTTATTTGAATAGATATCCACAAACTCACTACCCGCCTCTACTTCAGCAATATCTTTCAATTTCACCATCTCGCCATTTGAATTGGCTTTCACAATGATTTCTTTATATTCTTCCGGCTTATTATACCAACCTTTGTAAGTAAAAACATACTCCAACGATTGTGCTGTTTTTCCTGAACTCAATCCCACTCTTCCCGGTCTTCCTAATACACTTTGTTCATCAATTGCTTTCAATACTTCATCGGCTGAAATATTGTAAGCACGCATTCTATCAGGCTTTAACCATACACGCATTGCAAACGCACGACTACCCAAGGCAATGGCTCTACCCATACCGCTGATACGTTGTATTTCGGGAAGAATGTAAGTCTGTGCATAGTTGAACAAGAATTTTTCATCTGCATGTTTATCCTTGCTGTAAAGATTTACATACATCAACATACTGGGCTGAATGGGTGTTATTACAACACCTTCACGCTGTACCAATGGAGGAAGATTACTCATTACCTGATCTACTCTTGTCTTTACATTTACTACAGCATCATTGGGATCTGTACCAGGTTCAAAAACCACTTGTACCGTGGCTTCACTAGCACTTGTAGCATCGGAGATGATGTATTGCATTCCCTGCACACCGTTGATAGCGCGCTCTAATAAAGTAACCGTTGACTTTACTAAAACCTCTGCATTAGACCCCGGGAACTCGATAAAAATATTGACGCGTGGCGGAGCTATTTCAGGGAATTGTGCGACAGGTCTTGATGTAATTGCCAGCACACCCATGAATATAATACCCAGTGAAATCGCAATCGCAAGCACGGGTCGTTGTATGAATTTATTGAACATGATGTTTCGATTTTAGAAGATTAAACTATTCGGCGTGTAACTGATTGAGTTCTAAAATCACCTTATGTGGATCAACAAATTCAGTCTTGATCTTATCATTATTTTGGACCTTTCGCAAGCCGTCTATCAATATCTTGTCCGTGGTTTCTAAACCGGATGTAACCGTGTAGATATGCGGCATTTCTACTCCAATAGTTATTTGTCTAGACTTGACTACATTGTCTTTATCAATTACAAAAAACATACTTCTTATCTAGTATATCGAAAGTGGCTT
>CBFGYQ010000064.1:0-9065 GCA_965652995.1 uncultured bacterium | reverse complement strand
TGGGCCTTGTGCTTCGTATACTTTCAAATGAATCGCTGCCATTTCTAAATTAGGATCAACTTCTTCTTTAATGCGCACCAACATTCTATTCTTTTCCAAATTGTTCAAACAGGCTTCCAGCGAGGCGTAACTCATTTTATTTTCTTTTTCAGTTTTGTTCTTGCACAAAATAACAGAAAGAAGTTGTGTGTTTTAACATCAGTTTTTTCGACTAGTAAAAGTGAGCAATTGAAGCTCTTGACAGTTTACAAAAAAATCTCCCGCTGTGTGCGAGAGATTTTTCAAACAAAATTCTTTGTCCTTATCGAAGCTTAATTTTTCCAGAACCTATTCTAAATCCTTCATTAAAAATTTCCACCTGATAATCACCTTTTGCATAATCACTTTCCTGATTCCAATCAGCTGTTACATTATCCACTTTCTCATTTTGCTTAAGGCTAATTTGTTTAATCATCGTGTAATTCAAAGACTGTCCGTCGTTAGTGGTTGTAACACCTGAACCATAAGCAGCATTGCTTAATAAATTACCATCAGGTCCAATAATGCGAACAAATAAATCTTTCACGCCGTCTTCTACAATTCTGTTATCATCAATATCAAAAGTGACTCTGAAAATATCCGTGCGTTTTGCTTTTGAAGTACCCACTTCTTTTTTACCATTTCTACGTAGGTCTATCGGTGCAAGACGAATATTCGATGCGTGCAACACACGACCTAAGCGCACCTTTTGTTGCAATCCAATGTTTTCTGTCACTGCACTATCACGTTCATGGCTTACTACCGTATTCACATTTGTAAGACGGGTATTCTCTCCTTCTAATTCTGCAATACGCTCCTCATAACCTTTTACTTTAGAATTAAGTGTAGCGATTAAACTTCTTGCTTTTCTTAAATCAGATTCAGAAGCATTGCTTTTAGTAATGATGCTTTGAATTTGCTTTTTCAATTGTGCTATTTCTCCATCTTTATTGTTGATGGCACTATCCATCTCTGCATTCTTAGTCACAAGTTGATCCAACCTTGCAAGGGCAGCATCGTACTCTGAGCGAATATTATCACGGTCAAGTGTTGCAGAATCACGCTCCATAAATGCTTGATCTCTTTCACCGGAAACTTGTGTTCTATTGATAAACAAGTAAATGACCAATGCTAACAATACGCCTATAATAGCTAGGAATATCCAAGTATTATTATTTTTTTGTGGTGGTGGTGTAGGTTGTTGAGGCAACGGCTGATTTTGATTGCTGATTTCTTGACTCATTAAAATAGATGTTTGATTATTTTCACTTGCAAATATAATTTATAGAACCTCTTATGGAACACTTACAACAGGTACTCTTCATAGATATTGAGACGGCAACTTTAACATCTGAATTTTCACTTTTGTCCCAAGGTATGCAGGAACAATGGGTTAAAAAATCAAAACAACTACAATCAAGAGTAGCTGACGAGAGCGAACCTTCCTTATTTTACGAAGAGAAGGCTGGCATCTTTGCAGAATTTGGAAGAGTGGTTTGTGTAGGACTTGGATGTTATCAAAAAGAAGGTAATGAATGGAAATTCTTGTTAAAATCAATCTATGGAAATGACGAGAAAGTTTTGTTAAATAAGCTGGTTGAATCCATTGAGAAGTTTTATTCACAACATAAAATAGTGAAGTTTTGTGGACACAATATCAAAGAATTTGATATCCCATTTCTATGCCGTAGAATGATAATAAATGGTATTGCATTACCTAAATCGATGCAGTTAACGAGTTTAAAACCGTGGGAAATACCACACATTGACACGCTGGAACTTTGGAGGTTTGGCGACTACAAGCACTACATTACGCTGGCTTTATTGGCAGAAACCTTAGGAATCCCCTCACCTAAAGACGATATAGACGGAAGCATGGTCTCTGAGGTTTTCTGGAAAGAAAATAATTTAAAACGCATCACTGATTATTGCTTGAAGGATGTTTACACAACAGCTAAGATTTTCACAAGATTAAAAGGCATTGACATTACAGAAACTGAAGTGGTTTATATAGATTAAGTTATTCTCTGCAAAATCCGATATAAATGCTGCCAGTATTAAATCTTCATTTCCTAGCTACGAAAATTTATATAGGTATCTTATAACGGTATATTCCCATGCTTACGTTTCGGCATGCTTGCTACTTTATGTTGCAACATATCAAACGCACGTATCAATTTCATTCTCGAAACTTCCGGCATGATTACCTCATCAATAAAACCTCTTGCTGCTGCACCATAAGGGTTGGCAAATTTATCACCATATTCCGCTTCTTTTTCTTTCAGCTTTGCCTCGTGATCCTCAGCTTCAGAAATTTGCTTTTTGAAGATAATTTCTGCTGCACCTTTAGCTCCCATTACGGCTATCTCAGCTGTAGGCCATGCATAGTTCAAATCAGCACCAATATGTTTACTATTCATTACATCATAAGCACCACCATAAGCCTTACGTGTGATCAAGGTTACTTTCGGTACAGTCGCTTCGCTTAATGCATACAATAATTTTGCACCTTCAGTAATGATACCATGCCATTCCTGATCAGTACCGGGAAGAAAACCGGGAACATCTACCAATACTAAAAGTGGGATATTAAAGGCATCACAAAAACGAGTGAAACGCGCGCCTTTTTTACTGGAGTTGATGTCTAAAACACCAGCCATGCTTGCAGGTTGATTGGCTACAATTCCAATACTTCTACCGGCTAGTCGCGCAAAACCAACTACAATATTTTCTGCATAGTCTTTATGTACTTCCAAAAAGCTATCGGCATCAGCGATCGCTTCTATTACTTCTTTAATGTCGTAAGGTTGGTTGGGATTCTCAGGAATGATGTTATTAAGGCTCGGACGCAATTCATCGCCTGCTTCGTAAGTCAACATCGGTACTTCTTCTTCACAATTCTGCGGCATATAGCTCAACAGCTTTTTGATATGCTCAATACATTCCACTTCGTTGGCGCAAGCAAAATGTGTAACACCCGATTTGGATGCGTGAGTTTGCGCACCACCTAATTCTTCGCTAGTAACAGTTTCATGAGTTACAGTTTTTACCACATTCGGTCCGGTTACAAACATGTAAGACGTATGCTCTACCATCAAAATAAAATCGGTGATGGCAGGAGAATAAACGGCACCACCGGCACAAGGTCCCATGATCGCTGATAGCTGTGGAATAACACCAGATGATTTTACATTTCTATAAAAAATATCTGCATAGCCACCGAGCGAAACAACTCCTTCTTGAATACGCGCCCCACCACTGTCATTCAACCCAATAACCGGAGCACCATTCTGAATAGCTAAGTCCATTATTTTACAAATCTTTTCAGCATGAGTTTCTGAAAGACTCCCTCCAAACACTGTGAAATCTTGAGAAAAAACATACACCAGTCTTCCATTCACTGTGCCATAACCTGTCACAACACCATCTCCTAAATACACTTCTTTTTCCATCCCAAAATCACGACTGCGATGTGTAACCAACATTCCTATTTCTTCAAAACTCCCTTCATCCATCAGGAGCATAATACGCTCACGCGCTGTTAGTTTTCCTTTTTTATGTTGGCTTTCTATTCGCTTTTCTCCACCACCCTTCTTCGCCTCTTCTATTTTATTATTTAAAAGAATAACCTTATCCATATAATTGTAAAAAATGAGCGACAAACGTACAGCAAAACCACTAAACACAAATGTTTAGAGTCAATGTTTTTCTGTACTATTCTAAAAAAGAAATTTGATCGAGGTATTAACAGCTTAGATAGGCATGTCTATTCTTAGCTCTTTCGTAAATGATTTTCCCTTTGCATCTTTACCTTCTATCTTCCACATCACGCTTTGTAGAATTAATTTGATTGGGGCTTGAGTAGCCGTTTTGATATTTTTCACACTATTTTCCCATTCTCTTATTTCGCTACGGCTCATTCTATTCGCTTTTGCTGTACGGCTCACAGCTGTACGTACTGCACTAGCACTTACTTTCTTATAGTCAAGTTGAGATGTTTCTAATCCTGAAATTTTATAGATACCCCCGCTTCCTTTAATTACCTTCCAAGAGGTGGTCTCGTCCATTTTATCAAGCTCCATCACCTTGCTGCCTTTAGTTACAACAAATGTTGAAATATAACGTTGTGATACACGATTCACTTTTCCTCCTGTTATCGTTAACTGGTTTCCTTGCAAAGCACCGTCAGTAAGCTGGTAACTCACGCCATTTAATGTTTTGGTGTTTTGATTCTTAAATGATCTTGCTTCTATATTGGGGATGACTATCGTAACCTCGCTAAACTCTACGGACAAACCTTTACCGGAAGCTGCAGGTGTTTTTTGAACTGTTGCTACCGTATCGGTTTTTATTTGCGAAACAGTTGAAGTATCTATTAAAGAGATTGTATCTGTTGAGGGACGTAGGTCGCTCACGTAGTCTTCTAAATACGTGGGATTGGTCTCTGTGATAATTGTTGATGAATCTCCCAGTATTATGGCTCCGCGGCTTTTATGCTTATTGCTTGTATTGTTACAAGAAAAAATAAATGGTAGAAACGCTAATAATAAAAGATAGTGTACTCTCATGAAATCGTATTCTGTAAAGTGAAATAATATTGATTAAGAATTATCTAATAATTCATAAGTTTTTGCACGGCTTCCTCTAACCTGTTCTTAGCAAGAAAATTTTGCTCTAGTTCTATTGCAAATGGCACAGGTGTATCAAGACTTGCACAGCGAACAATTGGCGCATCCAAATACTCAAAACAATGTTCTGAAATCCATGCTGCTATCTCTCCACCAAGTCCACCAATCAAACAGTCCTCATGCAACAACAAAACTTTTCCGGTTCGTTGAACTGCTTGTTTTATCGCACCATAATCTAACGGCAATAAAGTTCTTAAATCTAAGATATCAAACGAAATATCAGAATGTTTTGCAGCATAGTCTGTAGCCCAATGCACCCCACTACCGTAGGTAATGATGCTGATGTCACTTCCCTCTTGAACTAGCTTCGCTTTCCCGATCTCGATAGAGTAATAATCATCAGGCACCTGTCCGCTTACACTTCTATACAAGGCTTTATGTTCAAAAAAGATCACAGGATTGGGGTCTTCAACAGAGGCTATCAACAAACCTTTGGCGTCTTCCGGTGTCGATGGATAAACAACTTTTAAGCCGGGTGTATGTGTAAACCATGCTTCATTGCTTTGTGAGTGAAACGGTCCTGCTCCTACCCCACCACCTGTTGGCATTCTAATAACCACATCAGCATTTTGCCCCCAACGGTAATGAATTTTTGCAAGGTTGTTTATTATTTGATTAAACCCTACAGTTACAAAGTCTGCAAACTGCATCTCCATCATAGATTTATAGCCTTTGATAGACAAACCTAAAGCAGCCCCTACAATAGCACTTTCACAAAGAGGCGTATTACGAACTCTTGATTTACCAAATTCTGCAACAAAACCGTCTGTTACCTTAAAAGCACCACCATACTCTGCAATATCTTGCCCCATCAAGACAAGATTATCATACTTCTCCATGCTCTGGCGAAGCCCGTCGCTGATAGCCTGTATAAATTTCTTTTCTGTTTTATTGGAATTTGGAATTTGGAATTTGGAATTTGTTGGAGCATACACATCTCTCACTTCTTCTTCTGTGTCAGGAGCAATTGGTTTTGCATCGAATCCTATTGTAAGTCCTTTTTCGATATCTGCTCTTATCTCTGCATTTATTTCCTCAATCAAACTATTCGTTATTACGCCTTCGTCCAAAAGATAAGATTCGTAATTGCTTACCGGATCTTTCTTAGCCCATTCTTCAAACAACTCTTTAGGAACGTACTTTACACCACTTGCTTCTTCATGCCCACGCATACGGAAGGTCATGCATTCTATCAAAATAGGTTTTTGTTCATTGATGCAATATTCACGTGCTTCAGAAATTGTTTTATAAACTTCAAGGATATTATTGCCATCAATAGTGACTCCTTTCATTCCATAACCAACGGCGCGATCTGCAAGTTGCTTACAAACGAATTGTTCATTTACGGGCGTACTTAATCCATATCCATTATTCTCAATGAGAAAGATCACAGGCAAACCCCATACAGCCGCAACATTCAGTGCTTCGTGAAAATCTCCCTCGCTAGTACCGCCATCGCCGGAAAATGCAAGAGAAACCTTATTCTCATTTTTTAATTTATGTGCCAGTGCAATACCATCTGCTATTGCTAGTTGAGGCCCAAGGTGAGATATCATCCCACAGATATGATATTCATTTGCACCAAAATGGAACGAACGTTCCCGTCCTTTGGAAAACCCTTCTTTCTTCCCCTGCCATTGCAAAAACAATTTATCAAAAGGCATTTTTCGAGCGGTGAAAACTCCTAAGTTTCTGTGTAGGGGCATAATGTATTCATCACTATCCAAAGCGAGTGTAGCCCCCACGGCAATTGCCTCCTGCCCTATTCCACTGAACCATTTGCTTATGCGACCCTGACGCAGCAATATGAGCATTTTTTCTTCGATAAGACGTGGACGAAGTATCTCTTTATAGAGTTGTAATAGTTTTTCGTCGCTTAAATTGGCACGCAGGAATTGCATTAAAGAAATTTAGTGCGCAAAGGTAATTATTTAGGGATGAAAGAAGCAGTAATGATGAGAGAAGTAATGTTGTCGGGTGCGTGAGGGATAGTAGTGAATACCCCGCAGTGTAGCGAGGAGTAGTAACGGATAGCCCGACCCGTAGTGCAACGGAGGGACACGCCCTTACACTCATAAAACATAACAATATTCGTTGCTTGTTTTTTAGCAAGTGGAAATGATTATTTTTGAAACTTAAATCAACAAGACCAATATTATGGCTGAAGCAATAAGAATGCCTTTGCTGAGCGATACGATGAAGGAAGGGGTAATAGCAGAGTGGCACAAAAAAGTGGGTGACAAAGTGAAAAGTGATGACGTGATAGCCGAAGTAGAAACCGACAAAGCTACTATGGAGGTAATGCCTTATGTAGATGGCACATTGCTATATATAGGTGTAGAAAAAGGGAAAGCAGCGAAAATAAATGAGATCATAGCTATAATAGGTAAGGAAGGTGAAGATTATAAATCTTTGTTAGATGGCAATGGAGCAGAAACTGCTGAACAGAAAGAAGATACTTCTAAGGAAGAAGGTGTAGAGAAGGCAGGAGATAAACAACCCGTAGAAAAACCAGCGCAACAAGAACCCGTAGAAGAAACTAAATCACAAACTGCACCTAATGCAGGTGATGCAACAGTAGTAAGAATGCCTTTGCTAAGTGACACTATGAAGGAAGGTAAAATTGTAGCATGGCATAAAAAAGTAGGTGATGCTATAAAAAGTGATGATGTGTTGGCTGATGTGGAAACCGATAAAGCGACGATGGAAGTAATGCCGTATGTAGATGGAACATTACTGTATGTTGGTGTGGAAGAAGGTCAAGCCGCGAAAGTGAATGACATAATCGCGATTGTGGGTAAGGAAGGGACTGATGTAAAACCTTATTTGGATCAACCAGCCACACAACAAGAACCGTCTAAAAAGGAAGAAAAAGCGGAACAACCGAAAGAAGAAAATAAACAACAAGAATCTAAACCGCAAACTGACACTACAGAAACGTCATCAAAAACTGAAGGCGATCGCATAAAAGCATCTCCATTAGCTAAGAAAATGGCTTCTGATAAAGGCATTGACATCAGTGCTGTAAAAGGAAGTGGTGATGGTGGAAGAATTATCAAACGTGATGTGGAAGAATATAAACCACAAACTGCACAAGCAACTAAATCAACAGAGTCTTCTGCTGTTGCATCTGCCGTACCACTAGGACAAGAAGGGCATACAGATTATCCATTATCGCAAATGCGTAAGGTGATCGCACAACGCTTGTCGGAAAGCAAGTTTACTGCGCCGCACTTCTATTTGCGTATGACAGTAACGATGGATAAAGCCATTGAAGCACGTAAAGCGGTAAACGAAGTGGCTCCTGTAAAAATTTCATTCAATGATTTTGTGATAAAAGCAGTTGCGATGGCGTTGAGAAAACATCCTGATGTGAATAGCTCTTGGATGGGCGAATCTATTCGTCAGAATCAACATATACACATCGGTAGTGCGGTAGCTATTGATGATGGATTGATAGTACCGGTTATCAAATTTGCAGATCAGAAATCGCTTTCGCAAATAGCAGACGAATCTAAAAAACTCTCTGACCGTGCACGCAACAAAAAACTGCAACCACAAGAATTTACGGGCAACACATTCACGATTTCCAATCTCGGCATGATGGATATTGATGAATTTACAGCCATCATTAATCCACCGGATGCATGCATTCTAGCTGTAGGGAAAATAGCTGAAACACCTGTTGTAGAAAATGGAGAGATAGTAGTTCGCAACCTTTTAAAACTAACATTGAGCTGCGACCATAGAGTGGTGGATGGTGCTGTAGGAGCTAAATTCTTGCAAACACTGAAAGCGTTCTTAGAAAATCCGGTGATGATGTTGGTGTAAAAATGATACTACTCGACACCTAAAATACACCCTATGAAATATTGTGTAATAACCTTGTTACTAATCTCTTTCTTGACTTCCTGTAAGAAGGAGGACAGCAAACCTAATCCTGTTGTTAAGCAATATGAAGAAGGCATTTATGCCACAATAGATGGTCAGAAATATAAAGGGACAGATCAAGGTTACCTCTATAACCTTTACCCCTCTGGTGCTGTTGTAGAAATCACAAGTAGAGGTTTCACGGAGGATAGCACATCTGTTTTTATGATGTTAAAAATCTCTCCTTTCTTAGAGAATAAAAACATCTACTCAACAAAAGACGGATTTACTGCCAATATCGTTTCTAGTCTAGAAAACGAGAACAAATACTATAATACTGCAAGTGGCAATATGAACATTGAGATTTATAGCAACTCAATATTTCGTGCTTCCTTCAACTTTGAAGCTTTAGATTCTACAAATCAAAAAATAACTGTTGTAGGTACAGCTCATATCAGATTATAGTATTCAAAAGAATCAGCTACAACA
>CBFGYQ010000063.1:0-9121 GCA_965652995.1 uncultured bacterium | reverse complement strand
TCCTCAGCAGGTACATAACCGCGGCCTTTGCCTATATGAAGTTCAATATTAAATGTAGTGCCGGCTTCCATATTGCAAATCACCAAATCAGGATTCATTACCTCGAAATTGTTGGTTTGCTCACCGATCATACCTGCTGTGAAAGCTTCTCCTTTAATAGAAAGTTCTATTTTTTCGGTGCTTACTTCAGTGTTGATCGCTTTTTTGAAACGCACTTGTTTCAAGTTCAAGATAACTTCTGTTACATCTTCCAATACGCCTTTTATAGTAGCGAATTCGTGGTCTGCACCTGCAATTTTGATCGCAGTAATCGCGTAGCCTTCCAGTGAAGAAAGCAATACACGACGTAGCGCATTACCAATAGTTACACCGTAGCCCGGTTCTAATGGACGGAACTCAAACTGTGCTTCGAAATCTGTAGCTTTTTGTAAAACTATCTTGTCCGGTTTTTGAAAACTTAATATTGCCATGTTTTTTACTTTTGTGGTTTTTGTCTTTTTGTTTTTTGAAATTTTGTTTGTTGTCGGCTTATGCCACTCTGCTCAAAGTCCGTTGCGTCGCACACTTCGGGGTTCGGGGTTCTTCTGCCCACCCTCAAATTCTAGCGTACAATAAACAATGAACCGAATTTTCGGACGGCAAAGGTAAGGGAAATAGGTTATATTTCTGTCTTTAGTATTAATAAATAAAAATGTAGAATAAGAAATGAGGATTAT
Source organism: uncultured bacterium (assembly GCA_965652995.1). Taxonomy (GTDB): domain Bacteria; phylum Bacteroidota; class Bacteroidia; order Chitinophagales; family Chitinophagaceae; genus JAFIGV01. The sequence goes on along the minus strand of CBFGYQ010000063.1, from coordinate 8,405 downwards.
TTTTTATCCAATCCGTTTTCAAGTGCGTATTTCACTAAACCTATTGTGCTTTTACACTCGGTTTTTTCCAGAATGTTCGCACGGTGTTTTTCTACAGTCTTTTTACTGATAAAAAGTTTGGCAGCAATGTCCTCACTAGTATGCTCATTAACAATAAGCATTATTACCTCTTTTTCTCGTGCAGTAAGTGTCTTTAGTTTTTTCTCAGGGTAAAGCTGCTTTTTTACAAGTTGTGTAAGGATGGGTGTTATATCTTGAGAAAAATATGTGCCGTCTTCGGTAATTATCTCCAATGCAGCGATGAGTTCTTCCTGACCTGTATTTTTTAATATATATCCGTCTGCTTCTGCGCTCAAAGCCTCTTTAATCACTGATGTGCTGTGATACATGGAGACCAATAATACTTTAATATTTGGATGCTGACGCTTTACGATTTTACATACTTCTATACCCGACAGCAATGGCATTGTAACATCTAACAATAAGATATGAATAGGTATATTGCTTGTGTTTAATATGTCAATTGCTTGTTGTCCGTTAAGTGCTTCACGAACTATTTTAAATTTTTTGCTTTTTGTCATCAAGCTCTTGATGCCATCCATGACAAGCTGATGATCATCAGCAATAAGTATATTATACGTAGTTCTTGTTTTATCCATAGTGGCGGAATGGCAAGTATAAGGCTATCCAGAGGCATATATACATTGTTTTTTTTTACCAAACAATAGGGGTATATACTAATATAAAATACCATTTTGTACGTACTAAATATTATGATTTAGCAAAATACTTTTGATGTACTAAAAATTAATATTTATGAAAAAAGCACTTTTTACACTATTAACCTTATTAGCCTATCAGTTTTCGATCGCTAATAACGTTGCTGTTTCCAACATCGGCATAACAGGTCAGAATACGACAGCGCATTATTCCATGATCCATTTTGATGTTACATGGGACAATTCTTGGCGTACATCTACCAATGAAAGTAACTATGATGGAGCATGGGTGTTTGTAAAATTCCGTAAAAAAAATGCATTTAATTGGCAGCATTGTACTATAAATTATGCTACAGGTGGTGCAGCAGCAGCTTCCGGTCATACACAACCAACAGGTAGTACTTTGCAAACAAGTGCCGATGGAAAAGGGATTTGGATTTATCGTGATGCAAATGGTTCTGGGACTGTGAACTTCACCGGTGCAAGTCTTCGTTGGAACTACGGAGTGGATGGTGTTGCAGATAATGATAGTGTGGAGGTAAGATTATTTGCAGTAGAAATGGTGTATATACCACAAGGGGCATTCATATTGGGTAGTAATGGTACTGAAAATAACCACTTTCGTCGTGGAGACAAAGACACTTGTTTTAATGTAACTTCCGAAAATTCAATAACTGTGGGTACTACAGCTACTCAACTAAGTTCACACCCGGCTACTACTTCTCTAGCTACAGGAACTATAGCCGCAAGTTTTCCTAAAGGATTTGCAGCGTTTTGGAGTATGAAGTATGAAGTGAGCCAACAACAATACTGCGATTTTCTAAATACTATAGATGCAGCAAAAGCTACTGCTAGAAACCCTTCCGCTTCTATCTATACAGGTACTCACCCCAATTTCATTACTGCTACTCCCGAAATTGTAGCCGGCTCGCTTTCTAATGAAGATGTGATGAGTCTTTTAGACTGGTCGGGAATGCGCCCAATGACTGAGTTTGAGTTTGAAAAGGCTTGCAGAGGTGCTAATATGGCTCCAACACCAAATGAATATCCGTGGGGAACAACTGCTTATTCTCCCATTGCTACTCCCACAGATCAAGGCTTGAGTACAGAGACTTGGGCAACGGGAAATTGTAATTATGCAAACAATACTTTAATGAGATGTGGTGCTTTAGCAACTGGAACATCCAACAGAAGCCAAAGTGGAGCTACCTTTTACGGCATTATGGAAATGGGAGGTAATGTGTATGAAATGACTGTAAATGCAAACTCCTCGGGAAGAACTTATACAGGATTACATGGTGATGGCAATTTAGACAATACAGGTTCTTATGACGTTACAAACTGGCCTACAACGGCTACTGCATTCGGACTTAGAGGGAATAGTACAACGTCTGTATACCCATCTTATAACAATCCAGACTACATGAGAGTATCTGACAGAAATTTTTATGCTTCTGGAGGATTGACTAACAGAGGTGCTACATATGGAGGACGAGGAGTGCGCACAGCAGAATAATTCTTTTTTCATCACTCAAAATCTTCATGTATGAAAAAGAAATTACTAATAACGATAGCTGTTGCTACATCTATAAATTGCATTGCCCAAAATAATCCACAAGTGTTTTATGGGGGAAGTGGTGATGGCTTTAGCAAACAAAGCTATGCGCAATCTTCTATAAACACCATGTTTAATGGCAATGCAGGCGATGGTTGGAGTAGAAATAGTTATGCTCAACAAGGCGGTGCAAGCCAGTTCTTTGGTGGCAATGGTGATGGGTGGAACAAAAACAACTATTCGCAAGCTTCTATCGGTACTATGTTTACAGGCGGTAATGGTGATGGCTGGAATTTGAATAATTATGCACAACAAGGAAGCAATCAGCAGTTTTTTGGCGGCAACGGCGATGGCTGGAATACGAATAACTATAACCAAACTCACTTTGATTTTGCATATAAAGGTGGAGCAGGTGATGGATGGGCAAGTAATTATACGCCTTTACTACCACTACCAATCACATTCCTAAAATTCGATGCTTATAAAGAAGAGCGAACTTCTCATCTTAAATGGTTATTGGCAAAAGACGATGAAGTGCAATCTTTTGATGTGGAGAGAAGTCATAATGCAGTGGGTTTTGAAAAGATTGGGAATGTTGTACAAAACGATGCGAATAAGAAAAGCTATGGTTTTGTAGACAGACAACCAATGACCGGCAGCAATTATTACCGTCTAAAAGTTATCAATAAAGATGGTACTACAGAGTACACAGGAACAAAAGTTGTGAAGTTTGATGATGCAAAATCGATAGCAGTAAAGATCTATCCTAACCCTGCAACTAATGTGGTGAATATAGAACTTCCTGAAGATGTAAACAATGAAACCAATTTGATATTGAACATTTACGGAATGAATGGGGCAATGGTCCATCATCAAAAAATAAGCAAAGCAAACTCATCCATCATTACTGTAAATACAGAGAAGTTTGCAGTGGGAAATTATGTAGTGCATTTAAGGTCAGAAAATGTAAATGCTACTGGAAAAGTAGTTGTTGTAAAAGAATAAATACCCTATCCTAAAGTGCATAGAAGCCGCAACTAAATGCGGCTTCTTTTTTTTAGAAAGCAAAAGGAGTTTCTGCTGTGCTGCAAAACTCACTCCATATTTCTTTCACAATTTTGTCTGCAGGTTTTATATCGTTGATGATGGCACTCACTTGTCCTATTTCTAATTCTCCTTCATTAAGGTCGCCTTCAAACATTCCTTTTTTAGCTCTAGCTCTACCCAGTAAATCCGCAAGCTCTGTTTCGTTCATGCAACTGTTTTCTGCATCTTGTACCTGTTGAAAGAAATGATTTTTGATGAGTCTTACGGGAGTTAGTTTTTTCAAAGTAAGAAGTGTATCACCTTCATTTGCTTTTACTATAGCCTCTTTAAAGCTCTCATGGCTTGATGCTTCAGGGCTACATACAAAACGACTACCAATTTGCACGCCTTCCGCGCCTAATGCCATTATAGCAAACATGGCTCTGCCCGTTGCTATACCTCCTGCTGCAATAAGAGGAATGTTGATGGCTTGTCTAACGGATGGTATCAAGCAAAGCGTTGTTGTTTCTTCTCTGCCGTTATGTCCTCCTGCTTCAAAGCCTTCTGCTACCACCGCGTCTACACCCGCATCTTCACTTTTCTTGGCAAACTTTGCACTACTCACTACATGCACCACTTTCATCCCGGCTTCTTTAAATGTGGGTGTATAAGTTTTAGGATTCCCGGCTGAACTAAAAACTATAGGCACTTTTTCTTCTATCATCACCGTTACATGTTTGTCTATATCAGGATAGAGTAGAGGCAGGTTTACAGCAAATGGTTTGTTGCTGGCTTTCTTGAATTTTTGAATATGCTCGCGCAATACTTCTGGATACATGCTTCCCGCACCAATTATTCCCAAGCCACCGGCATTGCTAACAGCCGCAGCCAATCGCCAACCGGATGCCCATATCATACCCGCTTGGATGATAGGATATTGTATTTGAAAGAGTTCTGTGATGCGGTTTTGAAATGAGTTTTTGTCTTGAGATATTTTTCCCGTATGCATTTTTTTGTGTTTGTTGTGATTTACTTTTTGTGAGAAAAGCTAGATGGTATTGATAAGATGAACGGTGCCAACGCCACTGAAGTTCAATAGAAGTCTTAATAGTCTGGACAGAAAATCTATCCCAAATCTATCTCGGTATTGTCGCCAATGTTTAGACTTTGTGTAACACCGTGAACAAATGCATCGTTGCCAATAATAGAGGAGTGCAATACTACCTCTTCGAGTTTTGCATAAGAACCAATAATTGAATCTTTGATAATAGATGCATCAATAGTGGTGTGTTCACCAATAGTTGCATTAGGTCCTATGATCGAATTGGTAATCACGCAGCCTTCGGCTATACTTACCGGAGGTATGATCACGGAGTTGTTGTAGGTTTCTAGTCGATGATTGCCACCAATTTCTTCAAGATCTTTAAGAAGTATAGCGTTGGTAGATAATAGATTTTCTTTCTTACCGCAATCAAACCAATTTGCTACACGAAATGCTTTGAAGGAAACATCATTTTCTATCATATGTTGGAAGGCGTTGGTAAGATGATATTCGCTTCCTTCATCTGTATGGCGATTAGCAAGATGATTGTCTAAGACTTCAAATAATGCAGCTGTTTCTTTGATGAAGTAAATACCCACCATCGCCATGTTGGACTTTGGTATCAATGGCTTTTCTACCACACGTTTCACATTATTGTTTTCGTCTAATTCTGCCACACCGAAATCTCGAGGATCATCTACTTTTTTTACTCCAATCTGAGATTGCGAACTGGTTACTACTTCTTTTAAGTCGTGATCGCAAATAGTGTCACCAAGTACAATTACTAAATCTTCATCTTTCTTTACCACATCTTTAGTGAGCCATATAGCGTGTCCGGTACCGTTTCTATCGGTTTGTGTAACAAACGTGCATGACAGATTAGGATATGTTTTTTCTATGTAATGTTGAATCTTATCGCCCAAATAACCGATCACAAATACAAACTCCTTTACACCTGCATCCAGAAGCTGATCTACTATTACACTTAGTATAGTTTTGCCTGCTATAGGTATAAGTGCTTTTGGTTGCGTGTAGGTAAGTGGTCGAAGTTTAGTGCCTGCTCCCGCTACTAATATTACTGCTTTCACAATTGTAAAATATTCTTTGATTAAGGTAAATGTATTCTTTACGAAAGTGAAAGTACGGATAAACGAAGAATGATAATACGCTACAAAATGAATGAATTGTTACGGTCACTTCTTCATCAATGCAAAATCCAATACCTCTTTCATGTCACTTACATAATGAAACTTCACTCCTTTTATGTAAGCCTTATTGATATCCTCTACATCTTTTTCGTTTTGAGAACAAACAATAATGTCTTTGATACCGGCACGTTTCGCAGCTAATACTTTTTCTTTGATACCACCCACAGGAAGCACTTGTCCACGTAAAGTTATCTCACCCGTCATTGCCAGATAAGGACGAATGCTACGCCCTGTAAATGCTGAAGCTAACGCTGTAAGCATAGTGATGCCCGCACTTGGACCATCTTTAGGTACAGCACCTTCCGGTACGTGAATGTGGATGTTATGTTCTTCAAATTTTTCAGGAGCTATTTTGTATTCACTTGCATGAGCTTTGAGATAAGACAATGCAGTACTCGCACTTTCCTTCATTACATTACCGAGATTTCCAGTAAGTGTTAATCCGCCTTTACCTTTTGAAAGTCCTGTTTCTATAAAAAGAATATCACCACCAACATACGTCCAAGCCAAGCCTACAGCTACTCCCGGAGGATGCCCTTTAGTGTAAATATCATTGTTGAATTTTGGCTTGCCTAATATTTTTTCAATTTTTTCAGGAGTCATTTGTGGCTCTACAATATCATCCATCGCCACTTGCTTTGCTACATTTCTCATGATAGCAGCAAGCAATCTGTCCAATTCACGCACACCACTTTCGCGACTGTATTCTTGTATCAGCTTATGAATGGTTTTATCTGAAAACTTCAACTGAACGTTTTTGATGCCATGCAGTTCTTTTTGCTTTGGGATCAAGTGACGCTTGGCAATTTCAATTTTCTCTTCTACAGAATAACCAGTCAGTTGTATGATCTCCATGCGATCACGCAATGCAGGTTGTATTTCATTTAAGCTATTCGCTGTAGCAATGAATAATACTTTTGATAGATCAAATTCGCACTCAAGATAGTTATCATAGAAAGAGTTGTTTTGTTCGGGGTCAAGAATTTCTAACAACGCAGAACTTGGATCACCACGAAAATCTTTTCCTATTTTATCTACTTCATCTAAAATGAAAACCGGGTTCGCAGATTTTACTTTTCGCAACGATTGAATGACACGACCCGGCATTGCACCAATGTAGGTTTTACGATGTCCGCGCAATTCACTTTCATCATGCAAACCACCCAAACTTAAACGCACATATTTCCTGTCGATAGCATTTGCAATACTGCGCCCAAGAGATGTTTTACCAATACCTGGAGGACCTACAAAGCACAAAATTGGAGACTTCATATCTCCTTTCAATTTCAACACAGCCAAGTATTCTACAATGCGGTCTTTGATCTTATCCATACCGTAATGGTCGTCATCCAAAACCTTTTGCGCACGTTTCAAATTGTAACTGTCTTCTGTATAAGTACTCCAAGGCAAATCCAACATCAAATCCAGATGATTGTAGATTACCGAATAATCCGGCGTACTAGGGTGCATTCGCTCCAACTTCTGAATGTTTTTATCAAACAATTCCTTTGCAGTTTCCGTCCATTTTACATTTTCTGCACGCTTTTGTAAGTCTTTTATCTCACGCTCATTCGGCTCACCACCTAATTCTTCTTTGATGGACTTTAGTTGCTGCTGCAAAAAATATTCACGTTGTTGCTTATCAATTTCACCACGTGTTTTATTGGTTAGTTCATTTTTCAATTCTACCATTTGCAACTCTTGCTGCAACATTCCCAGCAAACGTTCTCCTTTTACGCGCACTTCATTCTCTTCTAAAAGGCTTTGCTTTTCTGCTGTCTTTACCGGTAAATGTGCAGCGATAAAATTCATCAAGAACGAAGGCAATTCGATGTTGCGCAGCATAATACCCATCTCGTTCGGGATGTTCATAGATTGTGATGCGATACGCTCAGCATGGTCACGAATATTCGAAACCAAAGCATCAAATTCTGTATCGTTCTGCGGATAGATATCATCTATGTATTGCACCTGCGCTTTAAAGAACGGCTCGTTGGAGGTGAATTTTTGAATTTTGAAACGGATGCGACCATTAATGAAAAGTGTTGTGTTCCCATCAGGCATTTTCAATTGCTTCATCACACGAGCTAGTGTGCCTGTGATGTACATGTCTTCTTCCGTAGGGTCTTCATTTCCGCTATCTTTTTGTGCTACTACCCCGATCCATTTATTATTCTTATTTGCAAATTCAATGGCATCCACAGATTTTTCGCGTGCTACTGTTATTGGTAAAACCACGTCTGGAAATAACACTGTATTTCGGAGAGCGATTATGGGTATTTCGGTAGGGAGTTTTGATTTGTCGCCATCATTCCAAGCATCATCGGCAATAGGGAGTACGGGCATGAATTCAGCGTCTTGCAAGCCTTGTATAAAAAAATTATCAAACATTTTATCCGTCATTATGTCAAAAAATAAGCATTGCCTTTACTAATAAAGACATTTTTTGTGAGCAATACGTATTGTCCAAACCTATGCCAAATGAAAATTGACTGAAAATTTTGCAGCTAGTTATTTGCAGCCTATTTTTAGAGCATGAAGAAAATTATATTTGTTTTTGGGTTAATAATGATAAATGTTGCGAGTGTGTATGCGCAAGAAAAAGAAGAGGAAAAGACAATCGTTGATACTTCAGAAACTAAAGTGTTGGTATCTACACCCAAGCGTTTTTACATGGGTAATGGCTATGATTTTTTAATGTTGTCGAGTGCTATTTATGATAATGGAATAGATAATAAAATAACAATACCGAGATTTACTGGAGTTGTGAATTTGGGAGTGAATTTTCATTTTGATCCGAATAAGAGAATTGGTTTTTTTACAGGGATAGGTTTGAAGAATTTAGGATTTATTGA
>CBFGYQ010000062.1:0-9253 GCA_965652995.1 uncultured bacterium | reverse complement strand
TGCTAGTTTGCTTTAATAATACATCTGGATTGAATTTGATAAGCGATGCTGTACCGCCAGCCCATATCATTTTTGTCTCTTCATCAAAATAAAATGATGTACCTGAAAGATCATTTTCCGGCAAGCCATTAGCTGTGGTAAACGTTATGAATTTCTTTTGCTCGGGGATAAAACAAACAAGCCCTTTGAGACTACCGATCCACAAACGATTGCGATGATCTATTGTAAAAAACGAAAGGTAATTTGTCGGTAAACCATGTTCGATAGTAAAGTGTTTTGCAGTTCCTTTTTTTATATTATATCGAATAAGACCCGCACCTTCCGTAGTTACCCACAATGAGTTTTTATTGTCAGCAGCAATAGATATAACACCTCCTATGGTTGTGCCTTTTATCCCTTCAACACTATCTAAAAAAATGGTAGAAAATTTTTGTGTTGATTTATTCCAGACGGCTACTTCATTGCCTTTGTTATTAGAAAAATATATGTTGTCATACTCGTCTTCTGTCACTTCCACAGCATAACCTAAATCAAAACCGGAGCTATTATCACGGTTAAATTGCTGAATGCTATCATTGGCATTAAACTGGCGTAACAGCCCACCTCCATAATTTAAACTATACCATATTGCCCCCTCTTTATCACGGTAAACGAAAGTCGCCAAATCAGCATCACCATAAAATTTTTTGAGTTTATGGAAGACTGTATTCTTTCCTGTCTTCAATGAATGTGAGCTAAAAAAAATGCGTTGTTGATTGACCAATCCCGTACCTGCTGTTATCAATTCATCACCTACCAACATACTTCTCCAAGGCACTACTATCAGACTTGTATCTATGATCTTGATCTCGTTTGTACGTTTATTTACTTTGTAAGTTCCTACTCCAAAAAAGTTTACGAACAAGTCATCACCGTTGCCTTTCAACATTTTCGAAGCGTAACTTTTCAGCTTGATATTTCCAGAACTTCTAATAAGTTCAATGCTGGAATTACGTCCGGTCACTTTACTAAGTCCATCGTTTGTTCCTATCCATACATTGTTGGTTTTATCAATAAAGATGTTGGTCACGATATTAGAAGGCAGTGAATTATTTTCATTAGAATGAGTGTATTTATAAATCACATTATAAGCTCGATCAATAATATTCAATCCATTGCTGGTGCCTACATAAACAAAATTATTAGCAGTATCTGTCGCTAAAGAAATTACATCATTTCCACTCAATCCATTGCTGATGTTATAGCGGTTACGCAGCTTTCCGAAATAATCGAACTCAAACAACCCAGTCCAAAAGTTAGAATAGAATAAACTTTTCTTGCGTGCATCATTACGCCAAAAAATGTACATGGCGTTTTTCTCATCCAATTTTCTATCGAGGAAAAAGTGCTCTGTTTTTTTTGTCTTTATGTAATAGATGAAACTTTTTGTAAGACCCGAAAAGAGTAGTCTATCCGTATCTAACAACGCGACTTCAAACTGCTGTTTCACATCCGGGGAAGAAAATGAGGTTATAATTTTCAGAGAAATATCTGTGATATAAATACTATCTACTGAAAAAATGACAAGCATATCATCAAACCTTTTGAGGTTGTAAATAGTCTTTTGCTTAAAGCTTGTCGCTGTTGGCTGGCTATTGGTACAATCCATTGACCAAAGCTTATTTGCAGATAGGAAAAGAAGATGGTTATTGTTTGCTAAACAAAGTTTTGAAATAGTGTTGTAGGGAAATGACTTCGTTGCGTCCGAGCTTGCGTAAAAGTTCTTGAATTGTTTACCATCAAATCTTGACAATCCTTCTTTAGTACCTAACCAAATAAAACCACGTTCATCTTGTGCGATAGAAAGAATATAACTATCACAAAGCCCATCCGAAGTAGTATAATTTTGAAAGCTTAGAAAACTATGTTGTGCGTAAGAATAGAAGCAAAAACTATTCAGTAAAAAAAACAACTTTATGATGTTTGCAAATCTCACTGACTGTTCTTTAGCTCATAAAGCTATAGAGTTTTATCTATAAATTTCAGCAAGATTCATCGAAGTAAACGACTCTGGATATTATATAAACTAGAATACCGTATCCCGATAATCCCTTCTTCTTAACAAGCGTAGGTCCTGAAGTACAGACGCTTTTGCATTAAGGGTAAAGTTGTAGCTTTTTCGTGGACCAAAAGGAAAGGCTTGCAAATGCATCTCGAAGCAATGCAGGTCTCTGTATATATCAATCGATGTGAATTGTAATTGTTTTGTCGTGAAGTTATAGCCGCTACTTATCGCCAATTTCCATCTAGGCGTAATATTTACATCTCCACCAAACATACTATTCTGTTGTATTATCAGCGTATCGGCATCACGAAAGTTAGACGGTACTTTTTGAACCCCTAATGTATAACTCACATTCAAATTCCATGGGACATTGAAATCTACATATTCACCATACCCTCCGTTGGTCATTACTTGTTGGTACTCGGGCGAATTTACGGTGGGTGAATTTTTTTGTTTGTTTGTTGATCTCAAACTTGATTGCAGTGAAACATTTGCTCCCATAAATCTTGCTATCCCATTACCGTTTTCATAAGCAGTTTTTGTAGAGCGTCTTCTAGTGGCAAAATCATAATCATATGGATCGAAAGTAGCATTGGCACTTATACTTAATTTATCCGTTATCGTCGTTCTAAAATCCATACTCACCATTTGCCAGTTAAATGAATCGGCGGCTATGTTGTAGGCGGAGTTTATAGAAAATCCATCGATCAATGTAATGTTCTTACCCAATCCTGTTGTGTCTTTTTTAGATCGGGTTTTTATTTGAAGATTATTGTTGATACCAAAATTGATATTGCTCGCATAGTCGCCATATTGACCAAAGCCGGGCGTACCTATCACAGAACCTTCATATGGTGACACATAAACAGGAACATTGGAGCCATCTAACTGAGTTTGGTAATAGTAACGAAACGGTCTTGCCGCAAAATCAGGTACGTAAGAGAAGCCGATATTAGGAGTGAGTACATGTCGTATTCCCATTACCTTACTTCCTTTCTTAAACATTTTTTGACCATAAATACGTGTACTCATATTTACTGAGGCATTGAAATCTCTGGCAGTATAAAATCCTCTGTTGGTAACTGTGTCTATTTTATCCTCAAACACATTGTAGTATCTATAGTTTTTTTGTGTGAACCAATACTCAGTATAAGGCGCACTAAAAGAAAGGTTGATATAACGAAGTACATTGTAGGATGCAGATATAGGAATAGAATGTTTGAACCCATTTCTAAAATCGCTAAGCGCAATATTGTTGAGATTGAAACTGCTATCATAAAATGTAGTTTCGTTGATAGCATTAAAGTTATAACTGGCTGTTATTTTTTCGTACCACTTAGGAGAGCCTACTCGTTTATTATTTTGAAACGGATTGAATTGTGCAATGTAGAAATTCATTTCAGGTAAACGAAGATCCGTTTGATTGGTAGCCGTGTTTTGATTGTAAGAAGCCGATGCAGTAAAGGAATATGGTTTGCCCACCCAATTTTTAGAAAAGCTTACTGTAGAAAGATAGTTGTTCGCAATAATTTGGTTCGGGTTATAAGAGTTATTCGCATAGAAAGAGTTAGTACCTAAATCTACTTTTGCATTGAAGTTCACACCTGGTCTAGCCTTTGGGTCTGTAGTATGCATCCAGTTAAGTCTAAAATCTCTTCGTTGGCTACTGCCCGGTTCATAGCTCTCTCCGGTTTTATTATTAGCATACGACAATGAAAGCCCACCATTATATCGATATCTGTTAGAATAGGTACTCACACCACTAACTGCATAACTTCCTTTCGTATAAATATTTGCCTGAAAAAGAGCATCTACATAATCACTTAAATAAAAATAGTAGCCTCCATTCACAAGACCGATTCCTCTTGCTTCCTCTATGGTATAAGTGGGAAGTATAAAACCCGATTTTTGACGGGTACTAATAGGAAATAATCCAAATGGCAACACAATAGGTGTAGGCACTTGTTGAATCATAAAGTTGGCAGCCCCTGAAACGATAACTCTGTTCGGAATGATCTTAATACGTCTTGCACGAATACTGAAATGCGGTGTGTCTAAAGAACAGGTGGTATAATCATTGTGCATTCCATATATAGATTGGTCAGGATTGCGTTTCACTTGTTCGCTATATACAAAACCCTCCCCATGTTGCGCTCTCGCATTTCTTACAATCGCTCTTTTACTTTTGAAATTATACTGTAATGTATCGTAAGTAAACTTTTCTTGTCCTTGAGTAAACTCAGGTAGTTTTTTCATACCACCAGTCGTATCATAGCTTGGAGATGCGGTTACAACATTGGTTGCTTGATAATAGGTTACTTGTCCTGCATTTAATTCCATATCCTCATACTTAATGTTCGCATCTCCGTACAAGTGAAATATCTTTCGCTGCATATCCATTACGGAAGAATCCGTTGCTTCAGCTGTAACAATACCGGTCAATGCTTCCTCTGATATCTTTATACCTAAAGAATCTTCCATTTTCTTTATTACCACTGTATCATTTCCGGCAGTATCTATAACACTCTCTATAAGTGCAGCCGTATCTTTAATTGTGGTGAGCGAATCAGTTGGTTGAATTTGAGAAAATGCAGGGGTTGTTAAAAGGAATGTAAAAGTGACGTTAACTATTAGGGCAATACGGTAAATCCGTGCATTTTTTAAGATAATTTTACGCCCCGATATCATTGGCGACAAAAATAGTTGATAAACTGCTATGTTTGTTTCACTGTCATATTTTTAAAAACTTATTAGGAACTACCTCGATTGATGAAATTGAAATTATTCGCTTTTATACTATTACTTACAATTCCCACTGTTTCTTTTTGTAAAGGAAAAAAAATAACCAAAATAGTTTTAGATGCCGGACATGGCGGTAGAGATGGTGGTGCAAGGGGGCAATTCTCCAACGAAAAAGATTTGACTCTAGCCGTGTCGTTACGTGTTGGAAAAATGATAGCAGACAGTATGAAAGGTGTACAGGTTATTTACACACGCACTTCCGATGTCTACCCTACTCTTTCCGAGCGCCATGAAGTAGCCAATCGTGCAGATGCAGACTTATTCATTTCTATACATGTAAACTCTACAGCCGGTAGGACTGAACGATACAAAGCTGGGACACGTAGAGTAAAAAGAGGTAAAAGGTGGGTGACCGTTCCTGTATACAAAACAGTACACCATCGAGAAACTACAACAAGCGGCACCGAAACCTTTGTACTCGGACTTCACCGAAATTCCCAAAAAGAAGATGCTATAGGAGAATACGGTGATAGTGTAACTGAAGAGCCAGGACTACTAAATGAAAACGACCCTCAAACAGCTATAATCGTTTCTCAATATTCACAAGCCTTTTTGGGACGTAGCGTTACACTCGCGGGCAAAATACAAGAACAGTTTTCGGCACAAGGACGTAGAGATCTTGGTGTAAAACAAAAAGGACTAGAAGTATTAGCCGGCAGTGCAATGCCTGGTGTACTTATAGAAATTGGATTTATCAACAATCCTTCAGAAGAGGCTTATCTCAATTCAGAAGTCGGGCAGAATGCTGTAGCCAACGCAATATTTCGCGGTATACAGTCTTATAAATGGGATGTAGAAAGGTAGTTTAAAGAAAGTATTTTATAATGTTTGCTTAAAAGTCTAATTTTTTTATACTTTAGCCCCTGCATTATTCTAATGAGAATCTTGTGGTTGCAATTTAAAATTGTTTCCTTTATCTTTAAGCACTTATAAAAAAAATTCGCGCGCGAATGAAAGCACGTTTAAAAACAATTATCCTCTCTGCAATAGGCGTTATTTCTGCTTTTACTACCGTTACTTTAACTTCTTGTGTTGACAAATGTAAATCCATTTCATGCGCATATGAAGGAGTATGTAATGAAGGAAAATGTCTTTGCAAGACTGGTTATGAAGGTCCACAATGCGAAACGCTGGCTCGTAAAAAATTCTTAGGTCCTTGGGTGGTTACCGAAACCGGATCTATTACGTCTGAATCAAGACAATACACTGTGTCTGTAGAAGACGGTCCCAACCTTAGCGAAGTAAGAATCAAGAATTTTTACAATAAAGTACAACAAGATGTAAGTGCTTTTGTAAAAGGTGATACTATTGTAATACCACAACAAGATGTTGACAATTATTCTCTACAAGGCAGTGGTTGGGTAGAAAAAGAAAAATACTATGGAGATAATGGTAGTTTGGTATTAAGGTATAAGATAACCAACAAGACAAACGGACAAAAAGATGATTATGGTGTAGACGGTGGTAAGCCTTCTCTTTGGAATAAGTAATTCAATAAAATTCTATATCGATAAAAACTTTCCTAACGGGAAGTTTTTTTGCTTTTTGCTTATTTGAGACAAACAAAAAAATCCTTGTAGCTAAATCTTATTTTCGCAAAGTGATAGCACCTAATTCCGTACAAGAAGTTCAAAGCCGTGCAGACATTGTTGAAATCGTTGGGCAATTTGTGCGACTAAAAAAACGTGGTTCTAATTATATAGGCAATTGTCCTTTTCATTCGGAAAAAACACCTTCATTCAGTGTTTCTCCATCAAGAGGAATTTATAAATGTTTTGGTTGCGGTAAAGCCGGCAACTCAACGACTTTCATTCAAGAACATGAAAAACTAACCTTCCCAGAAGCTATAAGGTGGCTAGCCGATTATTATAAAATAACGCTCGAAGAAACGCAGCAAAGTCCTGAAAGATTACAACAACATCAGACAGAGGAAAGCCTAAGAATAGTAAATGAATTTGCTGCAACATATTTTCAGGAAATTCTTCAACACACAGATGAAGGAAAAGCGATTGGACTATCCTACTTTAAAGAGCGTGGTTTTAGAAAAGAAATAATAGACAGGTTTTCTCTAGGATACAATACGGAATCAGGAAATGATTTTTTCACTCATGCTACACAAAAAGGTTATCAGCTAGAATTATTGGAGAAAGCAGGTTTGATAAAAAATCGAAACGGTCAATATTATGACACCTACAGAGGTCGAGTGATATTTCCCATTCAAAATATGACGGGGCGTGTATTAGGTTTTGGAGCGCGTATTCTTAAAAAAAATGATCGTGCACCTAAATACATCAATTCTCCTGAAAATGAACTTTATATAAAGAGCAAAGTGCTGTACGGGATGTACCAATCACGTAAAGCTATCAATAAGGAAGATGAATGTTTTTTGGTAGAAGGTTATACCGATGTAATATCGCTGCATCAAGGTGGTGTAGAAAATGTATTGGCAAGCAGCGGAACTTCACTTACAGAAGATCAATTACGATTGATAAGTCAACTGACCAAAAACCTTACGATACTTTATGATGGAGATGCCGCAGGTATCAAAGCAGCATTGCGTGGGCTTGATATGGCGCTTTCTCAAAGCTTCAATGTAAAGTTGGTTTTATTACCCGAAGGAGAAGATCCTGATAGTTTTATACAGAATAACGGTGCTTCAAAATTTCATGAATATGTAAAAACAAACAAAAAAGATGTTATCAATTTTCGTTTGGAAGTTGGCTTGAAAGAAGTAGGGAATGACCCTGTAGCTAAATCTAAACTCGTAAACGAAATAGCCGAAAGCATTGCCAAGATTAATAAGGCAGAAGATTTTTCGCTTCAACATCATTATATAAAGGAAACATCTAAAAAACTAAGTCTTGACGAAGCTGCACTTATCAATCTTGTAAATAAGTACATACGAGAAAGAATAGAACAAGAGCAGCGACAACAAAAAAGAAATGCTCCTACTGTTCCTGAAGCAGAAGTATTGACGTCTGATACAGAAGTATATGAACAGCTAACAACAAAAAACACAGATGAGGAACAAGAATGGGAATTGATTCGGGTACTGCTGTTGCATGGCGATAAAGAGTATGAAGGTTATAATCATATTGCAGACCTTATTTACCAACGTGTAGATCCCGATCTTTTTGAAAGCCTTTTGGTGCGCGAAGTTTTCGATGATTATTTCTCTTACTTAAACACTTATCACACAGCACCAAAAGAAAATTATTTCATCAACCATAGAAAAGAAAAAATACAAGCCGTGATGGCTTCTTTGCTTCATAATAGCACAGACATAAGCCCCAACTGGAGCAAGAACTATGGCATCGAAACTTTAAATGGTGACCTTAATTATCTAAACGAAGCAGAAAGTGCATTATCCTATTTTGAACTTAAGAAGATCATGAAAATACAAGAAGAACTGACACAGCGATTTGTAGGAGAAAATGATGCAAGAAAAATTGCTCTATTACAACAAAAATTTTTAGAGTTGCGCAAAGCAGAAAGTGAAATAGTGCAAAAACACGGCACAGCGGTTTTTAAAATCATAAAGAAATAATGGCTCGCATACTTGCACTGGATTATGGTAAAAAACGCACTGGCATAGCCGTTACCGATCCATTAAAGATCATTGCATCTGCATTAGATACAGTTGACACTAACGAACTGATTGGATATTTAAAAAAATATTTTTCAAACGAAGAAGTAGAAAAACTGATCATTGGTTACCCATTAAATTTCGATGATACGCCAACCGATGCAACTCCACTCGTAGATAAATTCATTCCAAAATTCCAGCATGTGTTTCCTCATATCCCCATCGAAAAAGTAGACGAGCGTATGACATCCAGAATGGCATCTCAAGCCATTTCTCAAATGGGATTACCTAAAAAGCAACGGGAGAAAAAAGAATTGACAGATGCGGTGAGTGCTACAATTATTTTGCAGGAGTATCTGCAAACAATAAGCTGAAGCTGTCATTCCGAACTCGTTTCGGAATCTGCCGGGTGGATGCGGAAACAAGTTCAGCATGACGAAGCGCACGACGGACGCGAGACAAACGATTCACAAAAAAAACCACCCGGATGGGAGTGGTTGTAAAAGATTTTACCAGAATAGTTTTTGATAGTTATGCTGTAGGATCTTCTGCGAGTGCTTGTTCATTTTTACTTCTGAAGCTTTCCACATCTTCATTAAAAGCAGTCATCAGGTCTTGAATTTTGGTTATGCTATTATCTACCGACTCGTGTACATCCGGCAACACTACTTCTAATGCTTTGCTGCCAAGGGTTATATTGTCGGCTTCTATTTGAGCTATTTTTTTTAGCACTGAAGTTTGGCTGTTAGATAAGTCTTCCAATTCCCGAACAATTTTCTGCATCAATTCATACTGTTGTTTCTTTTCCATATCAATGTTTG
>CBFGYQ010000061.1:0-9294 GCA_965652995.1 uncultured bacterium | reverse complement strand
CTTAACCCATTAAGTGTATTTACATTCTTATCTACTGTTAATGCAAGTTCAATTTTTACATATAGCAGATACAACTCCCGTTTCTCAGTTAATATCTTCCACACCTCCTGAATCGTGGAAGCAAACCGTGTCGCAAGAAGTGTTGCAAAAGGCATGTGCAGAACCAATGGTATATATCAAATTAATACTGAGTAGACCGTATCCACGATATGTATTAGAAAGTCTTATGATTGGCGTAAATGCTTTTCCGGTCGTAAGCAGAAAGTTTAATTCGTTGAATTATAGAACAAATGAGTGGATCAATATTATTCCTTTGCAAATTGATGGAGCATTTCTGGACTTAGATGATGTAGTTGGTTCAACAGGGAAATATAGCTTTCGTATTTCACCACAAAAGCAAGAACTGGATAGCGGAGAAGCAACTGTAAGAAATAGTGGGATAGGAAAGACCAACTCACGTGAGGTGCGTGAAATTGTAGATAGTCTTATGAATGCTATACGAGATGAAAGTGCTTATTTCAGTGATATAAGCAATGATTTTATTTTGAATCGTTTGAGAGAAGTCAATCATATTCTTACAAGGCTGCAGGACCAGCTAACCAATGTTCGCGATTTGCAAAATCAATACAGCTACGTCCTTCTGAAACCGAAAATGTCCGGCGAGACAGTAACAATTCAATACTGGACAACAAATGTTCAGCAAGCAAAACAAGTAAAAGCCTACACGCCTCTGAACAGCCTTGACCATGTTATGGTAAACTCGAAAATGTCTTATACAATTACTTCGGTAGTAGGCGGTAAAACTACTGTGAGCGAATCTGAAAAGAAAAATTATTTGAAACAACAAATAACATCTAGAGGGCAAATAGTAAGTGTCGAAGATGTGAAGTTACTGGCTGCTCAATTGTTTAATGAAAATCTAAAAAAGGTGAATGTTACTAAAAGCATTCAGGCAGGTCTTGGTGCTAACAACGGGTTTTCAAGAGTTATTAAAGTTGATA
Source organism: uncultured bacterium (assembly GCA_965652995.1). Lineage (GTDB taxonomy): Bacteria > Bacteroidota > Bacteroidia > Chitinophagales > Chitinophagaceae > JAFIGV01. Next base: position 8,293 of record CBFGYQ010000061.1, on the reverse strand, counting down.
TTACATTGCATGAGGACGCTCGACAAAATAAGATGGAAGAAATGCAATACCTTTCTCAGCAAATGCAACATATACTTTCAGAAAACGCATCACTTGTATATCCTTTTCAAGTAACACTATCTTAATTCAAAATATCTCTTAAGTATGAAAGGTTATCTTTAAGAAGATAACCTTTCAATATTTTTGACAATATGTAATTACTTCGTCATTGTCTTTTTTGCTTCGATGCTCAATGTAGCATGAGGTACAGCACGTAGACGAGCTTTGTCGATCAATTTTCCAGTAACACGACAAATACCATAAGTTTTGTTTTCAATACGCATCAACGCTTTTTCCAAATGGCCGATAAATTGTATTTGACGACTGGCTAATTGCGCTAACTGCTCACGCTCCATAGCACCACTTCCATCTTCCATATTCATGTAGCGGTTTTCTGTGTCTTCTGTTCCTGCTTCGTCTTTACGAGTGATTAAGCCTTGTAAATAAGCTAATTCTTTACGAGCAGCTTCAATGCGAGTCAAGATGATTTCTTTAAACTCGTTTAGTTCGTCATCGCTGTAGCGGTAAACTGGTCCGGTTTCTTGTTGTGGTTCGTCCAAAATTGATCTGTATTCAGGTTGATAATTTGCTGGTGTTTTTGAAGGCTCTTGCTTTTTGGATTTGTTTTCCAATTTGCGATGTGCCACTATCACATTAGGCTTCTTTTCCTCACGAACTGTTCTGCTCACTGTTGATGGCAAAGGACGTGATGGAGTAGAAGGGTTGGTGATAGTTTTAATCACTTTTTTTGCAGGCTCTTTGGCCTTTTTTGCAGGTTTAGCGGGCTTAGTCGCTTTTACCGGAGCCTTTGGTTCTACTTTTTTCAGAGCTTCTTTTTTTGCTACAGGGGCAGCTTTCTTTAAGGGAGCTTTAGGTGCTACTTTTTTAGCAGCGACTTTTTTGGGAGCAACGACTTTCGCAGCTGCTTTCTTAGCGGGTGTAGTTTTCTTAGCAGTCACAGTTTTAGTTTTTGAGCTAGTATTTTTCTTAGCTACTTCTACTTTCTTAGTTGCCGGAGCTGCTTTCTTAGCAATCGGTTTTTTAGCCACAGCTTTTTTCGGAGCTGATGTTGCTTTTTTAGCAGCAGGTTTTGCCTGTTTTTTTACAGGTGCAGCTTTGGTATTCTTAGAGGCTACAGGCTTTTTAGGTGTAGCGGCTTTTTTGCTTGCTTTGGCAACAGATTTTTTTGAAGTAGCCATTTCATTTATTTTTTTGATATTAATATTTTTAGCGTTGCTTCATTCACTTCTATCTCAGTACCCTCATTTATTTCAGGTGCGAAATGAATTTCATCGGCTAAAATTTCGGCGCAAATATAATTGCTAAAATTTATAATTGATGATTTTAGTGGTTCATAGTCCTGAATGTTGACAACTATTCGATCTGTAAGATCATAACCATTGTCTTTTCTTATCTTCTGAATGCGGTTCACAATTTCACGGGCATTGCCTTCTTCTTGCAGTTGCAGTGTGATGCTAATGTCAAGTGCAACTGTCAAATTATTCTTGTTGGCAACGGACCATCCAGGAATATCTTCTGCTATAATTTCTACATCATTTAAACCAATTTCTATGGGTTCATTTTCTACGGATAAACTTATGTATCGCTCTTTCTCTAATTTGTTAATGTCCTTTTCATCCATTCCACTTATCATAGCCGCCGCAGCCTTCATCTTGCCTCCCAATCTTGCTCCTAATTGTTTAAAGTTAGGCTTAACTTTCTTTTTTATAAAACCTTCTGTATCAGTTAAATATTCTATTGATTTTACATTCACTTCCGATTTAATCAACTCTTCCATTGCGCCAATTTGTCGCTTCATTTTTTCATCCAAAACCGGTATTAAAATCTTCTGTAAAGGCTGCCTTACTTTGATATTTACCCCTTTTCTGATGGATAATACCAACGAAGAAATATCCTGAGCCATTTGCATTCTTTCTTCCAAGTCTCTATCGATCACATCGGCATCGCTCTTAGGAAAATCGGCTAAATGCACCGAAGTAAATTCTAATCTTTTCGTTGTATTGTTCAAATTACTATACAACCAATCTGCAAAAAATGGAGAAATTGGAGCTGTCAATCTTGACAACGTTTCTAAACATTCATACAAAGTTTGATACGCGGCAATTTTATCTTGTTCGTATTCGCCTTTCCAAAAACGACGACGACAAAGACGCACGTACCAGTTACTCAAATGTTCATCCAAAAACTCCTCGATAGCGCGACCTGCTATAGTCGGTTCGTAATCATCCAATGCATTTGTGACGGTATCAATCAAAGAATTGAGGGATGACAAAATCCACTGGTCAATTTCCGGACGCTGGTGTACAGGAATGTACTTTTCTTTGAATGTGAAATTATCCACATTCGCATAAAGCGCGAAAAATTGATACGTATTATATAATGTACCGAAGAATTTACGCTGCACTTCTTTAATGCCTTCAATATCAAATCGCAGACTATCCCAAGGCGAAGCATTCGTAATCAAATACCAACGCGTAGCATCAGCACTGTATTTTTCGATGGTTTCAAATGGGTCGACGACGTTTCCTACGCGCTTACTCATTTTATTGCCGCTCTTATCCAAGACCAATCCATTCGACACAACCGTCTTGTAAGCAACATTGTCAAACAACATTACGCCCAACGCATGAAGTGTGTAGAACCAACCGCGTGTTTGGTCAACTCCTTCGGCAATGAAATCCGCAGGGAAATTGTGTTTCAATTCGCGTTTAGGATGCGCATCGAAAGGGTAGTGGAGTTGCGCATAAGGCATCGCACCACTATCAAACCAAACGTCTATCAAATCAGGTTCACGATACATCGCCTTTCCGCGATTGTCAACTAGGATGATTTGGTCTACGTATGGTTTATGCAAATCCAATTTTCCTTCCAGTACTTTATAATGGTCTGTATGTGTAATTTTTAGTCGATCGGTAATACCTTTTAACAGCGATTTACCTTTATTCCAGTCTTTAATTAAATCTACTAACTGATTGGTTTCCAGTTTGTCATTAGCTAATTCTACTTCTTCCAGTAATTCTTCGATACTTCCGATACATTTTGTTTCTTCACCATCTTCACTCACCCAAACAGGAAGAGGAGTACCCCAAAAACGTGAGCGACTGAGGTTCCAATCCACCATATTTTCCAACCAATTTCCAAAGCGTCCTTCGCCGGTAGCTTTAGGTTTCCAATTGATGGTTTTATTTAGTTCGATCATTCTATCCTTCACAGCCGTAGTTCTGATAAACCACGCATCAAGCGGATAATAAATAACAGGTTTATCTGTACGCCAGCAATGTGGATAAGTGTGCTCGTATTTTTCTACTTTGAAAGCTTTGCCGTCCAATTTTAATTTCACGGCAATATCCACATCCACATCTTTATACTCGCTATCGTCTTTGTAATTTTTTACATATCGGCCAGCAAACTCGCCCATTCCATCAATGAATTTCCCTTCCTTATCCACCATCGTGAGAATGCCGATATTAGCTTTTTTTCCAACTCTAAAGTCATCTGCACCAAAAGCCGGAGCTGTGTGTACGATACCTGTACCGTCTTCCGTCGTCACGAAATCTCCTAAAATCACACGCCAAGGGTCGCCGCCTGCTACCTCTTTGCTATTAGCTTCGTAAGGTAAAAGTTGTTCGTAGCGAATGCCTTCGAGGTCTTTTCCTTTGAATTCATCAAGGAGTTTCCACGGCAATATTTTTACTTCAGCAGCATAATTTTCAAAATCACCATTCTCGCCTTCGGGTTTGAAATACTTACCTAATAAGGCTTTTGCAAGAATGACATTAATAGGTTGGTGTGTATAAGGATTGAAGGATTGTACAAGAACGTAATCAATATTAGGTCCTACGGTAAGTCCACAGTTGGATGGGAGCGTCCAAGGTGTCGTCGTCCACGCCATGAAATGTACAGGTGCGGAATTTTGAGTTTTGAATTTTGAATTTTCAATTGTCTTAAACATCGCCACCACCGTCGTGTCCTTTACATTCTTATACGTTCCAGGTTGGTTCAGTTCATGCGAACTCAAACCTGTACCGGCAGCAGGAGAGTAAGGTTGTATGCTTACGCTTTTGTATAGATAATCTTTGTCGAATAATTGTTTCAAAGCCCACCAAAGCGTCTCGATATATTTGATGTCGTAGGTGATGTATGGATGTTCCATATCCACCCAGTAGCCCATTTTCTTTGTGATGTCTTCCCATTTATCGGTGTAGCGCATCACCGCCTCGCGACATTTTTGGTTGTATTCTTCTACGGAAATTTTTGTTCCGATATCTTCTTTGGTAATACCCAATTCCTTTTCAACTCCCAACTCTACCGGCAAACCATGCGTATCCCAACCAGCTTTTCGCTTCACCTGATAGCCTTGCATCGTTTTGTAACGACATACCAAATCCTTCAACGTGCGAGAAATAACATGGTGAATACCTGGCATACCATTAGCACTCGGTGGACCTTCGTAGAAAACAAAAGGTTGGCTGCCGTTGCGCTGCTCCACACTTTTTTGAAATGTTTCGTCTTTTTCCCACTTATCTAAATATTCTTTTTCTATAAATGGAAGACTTAATTGCTTGTATTCTGCGTATTTAGAGGGCATGAAAAGGCTAATCTCCTTAAAATTTTAAGGCGCGAAGGTAAGGAAAATATACGTGTAGTTTGTAATGAGCCTACGACTCTGAATATTATTTTATAGAAATGTCAAAAATTGAAAATATTTTGTGTAAATATTATATGGAACTGAACAATACTAGAATTCGTCTTGCTTTACAAGCATCACTACTGGGAGAGGTATATTCTTCCATTAGAGCGATTGTGTATAAATACAATCCTTTAAAAAACCAGATTATTCTACGATATTATCTTGACAGAGAGCCAACAGATGAAGATTACGGAAATATTAGTGTGGTAGCAACAGAGATGTTGTCTCATTTACCTACTGAAATTAATATCTTAGACGAAGAGTGTATTTACAGTAATTCTATTATTTCTGAGTTAGAAATATTGGATGGTATGGTATATTGCAGAAAAGAGAATTGATTAACGACTTTCTACCCAATCGCCATCCTCGTAATATTCTATTTGTTTAAAATTCCCATTTTCGTAATACCAGATCCACTCACCTTCCATTTTATCATTTATGTAATTGCCGGTTGCTTCCAATGTTCCTGTGTCGTAGAATGTTTTCCACTCTCCTTCTTTTTTATTTTCTACATATTTGCCCTTATGCCATAGTTTACCATTTTGGTGGTAATCACTCCAGTCGCCTTCTTTATTATCATTTTTATAATCTCATTTTGATTGTAAGCTATCATTGTCCCAATAAAAAATCCATCCTTCATTACGTTTCCATTTTATCATTTTCCCAGTAGAAGCCAAATGTCCGTTTAAATGATAACCTTTCCATATTCCTTCAGCTACATCATTTTTATAATAACCTTCTTCACTGAGTGTACCATCAGAGTAAAATAATTTCCATAATCCATGTCTTTTACCATCTACATAATATCCAATTTGGCTTTGATGCCTGCTATCACCATATAGCTCCCAATAACCGTGCAATACATTGTGTAGATAGGTGGCTTTTTGTATCATTTTACCTTCATGGTCATACATCAACCATAATCCTTCCTTTTTGCCATTTATAGTTTTGCCTTCTGATTTTAATTTACCGTTGGGGTGGTATTCTTTATCCTGTGCAAAAGCTGTTGCAGAAAATAGTAGAAATAGGAAAGTTTGTTTTACCTGTTTCATATTACTTTAGTGACATTATCAAAAATCATCCTTTAAGCGTGTATCAATAGCATAATATAGTTTCCAAGTTCCTTTTTCTTTTTTTAGGCTGTAATGGTAATCTGCATTGCTTAAATGCCATTCACCTGTCTGCTGCCCATTTTTGTAATAGCCCCTAATCTTAAATTTTCGATATTCGTGGTATTTGTCGCCCATCCATTCGGAATTCCAATCAAAAAACCACTCTCCTTCTCTTTTATCATTAGCATATTGCCCAGAGTATCTATCAGTTGCATCTTCATACCAAGCAAACCATTGACCGTGTTTTTTTCCATTTACTATAAAGCCTACTTCTTTCAACATGCCATTTGGATAGTATGTTTTTAATAATATTCCTCCTTCTTTTTCCAATCGTTGTATTAAATCATTTTGAAATTCTATTCTTCTTACTTTCTCTGGATCTGTTTCTTTTTCAGCATTTTGTCCACTTTTGTTTCTATATACAGAAGGGTCATCGGTAACTACATCATCATAATCATCAACAGGTTTCCAGTCTTTGGCTATTTCTTTTCCGTATTCATCATATCTTTTTTGCAATTCACCATTTACATATTTTTCTGTTTGGTGTACTTTCCCATATTTATATACTTTCCACTCACCTTCTTTTTTTCCTCCAATGTAGTTTCCGGTTGAACTTAGCTGACCATCAGTATTATATTCCGTAGCTTTCCCGTCAAGTGAGTTGTTTTTGTATGTAGCTTCTTGTTGTTTAATCTTATTGTCCCAGTACGAAGTCCATTTTCCTTCGCGTTTGTCACTAATGAAGTTTCCATGTTCCTTAATATTTTCATTTCTATACCAATATTTCCACTCTCCGTTTTTTTTTCCATTGGTCATATTTCCGAAAGCAAATAACCTCCAGGTATTTGTGAGATTATCCATAACAAATTCTTTATCCTCACCGTCTGCCAAACCATTTTTAAAATTTCCTATGTGGGCTATTTTATTCTCATCCACCCATTGGCACAGTCCATGCCGTATGTTTTTATTCTTGTTATTTATATCAATATGAGAGTATTCTTCATCTGCCAATACATGGTTTTGCATATCATATGTTTTCACTTTTCCTACGGGAGTGCCATCGGGTTGCAATGTGGCTAACATATAACGAGTAGCAGATGCTTCATTGCAATACTTATTGTTGTTATCAAAATACAGCTTGTATTCTTTTTGTGCATGTACAACTATGGTACAGAAGAGTATAAATAAAATTATTGCTGTTTTTTTCATGCTGTAAATAGGTATTTGTTTATCATCAATCCAATTTTTTTTCATCCTCAATGTTCCCATCTTCATCATACCATTTCCAAGTGCCTGTTTCGTGTCCGTTTTTATAATATCCTGTATATGCTAATTTCCCATTTTCATGAAAACCTTTTACTTGTCCATCTTTTTTTCCTTTAATAAATTTTCCCGTGTTTGCTAATTTCCCGTTTTCATGATACATTTTATACTCGCCTTCTTCTTGCCCATTTACATATCGTATAGTGCCCATTAATTGCCCATTTTGGTAATATTCTTTATAAACACCATCCATTTTTCCATCAATATACTTTGCTACGCATTTCAACTCACCATTTTCATAAAAATCCTTCCATTCTCCTTGCTTTTGCCCTGCTTGCATCTCTCCGATAGATTTCAGTTTTCCATTAGTATGATATTCTTTGTGTTGGGCATGTGAGGTAATAGAAAAGCTGACATAAAGAAAAAGGAATATTGTTATTCGTTTCATTTTAAGGTAATTAAAAAGGGTTAATTTATTCTTATCGAATAAAAATATTATATAGTTTTCTAAAAACAAATAGCGGAAGTAAGCTAATATTGGATGTAATAAAAAAGACTATTCTGAAAAGAATAGTCTTACTTACTCAATTAGGTCTTACTTCTACAAATGTATCGCCTCACCTAAAGCTACTTCCACAGCATCTTTCACGCCTTCACTCATAGTAGGGTGCGGGTGGATGCTATCCAACACTTCCTGCCATGTAGTTTCAAGCTTGCGCGCTACAACTGTTTCAGCGATCATTTCCGTAACGTTTGCACCAATCATGTGTGTGCCCAACCATTCACCATATTTCGCATCAAAGATCACTTTCACAAAACCTTCATTCGCACCTGCCGCACTTGCTTTTCCGGAAGCAGAGAATGGGAACTTGCCCACTTTCAATTCATAACCTGCTTCTTTCGCTTGTTTTTCGGTAAGTCCTACAGAGGCAATCTCAGGAGTGCAATAAGTACAACCAGGAACATTACCATAGTCTAATGGCTCTGGTTGATGATGGTATTTACCTTCTTTTTTACCGATCGCTTCTACACAAATGATCGCTTCTTTAGATGCTACGTGCGCCAACGCCTGACCGGGAACACAGTCACCGATTGCATAAACGCCATCTACATTGGTTTTGTAATAAGTATCTACGGTTATTTTGCCTTTATCTGTTTTTACACCTGC
>CBFGYQ010000060.1:0-9299 GCA_965652995.1 uncultured bacterium | reverse complement strand
GGTATGAAAACTATACACAAAGAAGACTTTAAAGAATTTGTGTATCTACCTATCACTACCGTATTCTATAGGTTCATAACTCCGACTACAAGAGGTAGTTATAAAAATAAGGATACAAGGTATTGCCAGTTTTATTTTTTTCATGATAGTTTTCTTTTAGATTTTTTCCATTCATAAAAACAAGTGCCCGCCAAAATGATTCCTGCTGAGATGTAAAACCAGCCACCAATATGTGGTTGCGAGAGGGCTTCAAAATTCAACATTTTCTTATAGCCGATCAAAGGAGGTTGGTAAGACATGCCGGGAACTTGGATAGGAGCACTGGGATCAAGGTCATGTCCATATGCATAGAGCCAGCTATAAAAATCATAGAAAGACAAAAGCCCAACTATAACAAACAATCCCGTCCATATATAGTAATAAATTTTGCGATTGAGGAAAAATACTACTAGCCCCAATGCCATAAATGACAACATAATGATAGGTAGATACACAAATTCTTTAAAGTCTTCTTTGTGTATAGTTTTCATACCGATGTAATGATTTAGTCCGTTGATTACATCAACATCTCCACTCACATCATTTATCCATATTTGCATAGACAAACCACTTGGATATTGTGGAGCAGCCAATTGTATGTCCCACATAGGGAACACCCATAACGTGGCAAGAAATAATATTACCAAAATGATACTGATTCTTGCTGCCTTTGTTAATTTCATCATACTTCCTTTAAATAATAATGGCAGTGCATAGTAACACGCACTGCCACCAGGTGAAAATAATTATTTAGTTGCTACAGCCTCTGCATCGGTTTTACCGGTATGCCATTTCAGCGGTACATTAGCTCCTTTAGGTGATACACGTAGATAGCCTTGCATTTCTTGGTGTAATGCTGAACAGAAATCTGTACAATAGAATGGATAAACACCCGATTTCTTAGGTACAAATTTAAGTGTATTGGTTTCGCCAGGCATGATAAGCAACTCTGCATTATCTGCATGTTTTATAGCAAAACCGTGAGGTACATCCCAGTCTTGTTCAAGGTTGGTTACGTGGAAGTAAACTTCATCGCCCACATTTATACCTTCAATATTATCAGGAGTGAGGTGCGAGCGTATTGCAGTCATGTAGATGTCTACACGATTGCCGTTTTTAACCACTTTGGTTTCTTTTTCACCCATTGAAACGTATGGGTGTTTGTTTTTATTGATGTCATATATTTTTACACTTTGATCTTTGATCTTTTCAGCAGCGATAGCCTGTGCGTAGTGCGGCTCTCCAATAGTAGGATAATCGAGTAATAACTGCATTTTATCGCCTTCAATAGAGTAAAGTTGTGCACTTTGCGCAAGTTCTGGTCCTGTTGGTAGATATCTATCCTTAGTGATTTTGTTGTATGCTACTACATATTTACCATAAGGTTTTTTAGTGTCACCACCTGGTACCATCAAATGACCTATAGAATAATAAGTAGGTACTCTATCTAATAGATGTGTAGGCATTACCTTTTCCGTCAAATTCTGTATGCAATGGACCAAGACCTGGTTTCTGTACTTCTCCATGAAGTGCCGCTTCATATTTTATTACAGGTATTCCTTGATAATCGCCTTCAAAAGTTTTGTTTTGTATCGCTTGTGTAAATTTCTGGAAAGAGAATACCGGGATCAATGCAGCTAGCTTACCACTTCCTACGATATATTCTCCTGTAGGGTCAACATCGCAACCGTGAGGAGATTTTGGACAAGGAATCATGTAAACAAAATCTTTTAGTTCAGTAGGGTCAAGTGTAAGAACTTCTTTAATAACCTCTGATGTAGCAGAGTGAGTTTCTTCATTAAAAGTATTGTGGTAATACTCTGTAGCCATTTTTGTTCCTTTGCCGGCTTTTACATATTCTTCAGCTTTCTTCCAGTTAATAGCTACGATAAAGTCTTTATCGTTTTTAGAGGCATTAACTTCCAACAAGGTATTAGCTTGTTCAGTGTTGTAGGTTGAAAAGAAGAACCAACCATGTGAAGGTCCTTTACCGGCACGGCTTAGGTCTAAGTCCATACCAGGTAGAATGATTTGAAAGTTGATACCCATATGACCGGTAGGTTGGTCAACTCCTATGAACGAAACAGTACTTTTAAAGTTAGCTTTAAAAGATTCGTTAGTAATCGGTGCTTCTTTATCAGCAAGTGGAATTGCAAATCGGGTGCCAGCGATTACATACTCTGTATTCTCAGTTATAAAAGGAGATGAGTGGTTACCTCCACTGTTAGGAAGTTCCAGTATTTCTACAGTCTTAAACGTTTTTAGATCAATTCTTCCTACGCGCGGAGTGTTATTCGCATTTGCAAATAACCAACGTCCGTCATGCTCGCCGTTTGTTTGTGATAGCGCTAAGTGGTGTTGGTCATCCCAAGGAATATAACCCTGAGAGGTTTGCAGCATAGGTTTAGTTTCTTCGTTGTAACCATAGCCATTTTCAGGATTTTGAGAAAATGCCGGTATCACTTTTAGAAGGCGTCCAGACGGTAGACCGTACACAGATACCTGACCGCTGAACCCTCCTGATACGAAGTTGTAGAAGTCGTCGTATTTGCCGGGGGCAACGTAAACCTTGGCAGCAGCATCTCCGCCCACTGCAGCTTCAGTTGTTTTCATCTTACATCCTGTAAATGCGATTCCCGCAACGGAGGTAAGTGTTATTATTATTGTTTTATTCATATAGATATTATTTTTAAGAAGGGAATTTTGGTTTAGTTTTTACCATCTATTTTACGCATATATTCTAATACATGCCTTGCCTCATCATCGCTTAAATTTTGGTTAGGCATACGAACCATACACACTTCCAACATTGCTTGAGCTTCCGGATCTTTGTCCAGCATCTCGTCTACGTTTGTAACGAAATTCATGATCCATTCAGGTGTTCTTCTGTCCGTAACTCCTTTCCATCCGGGACCAACTAATTTCTCGTCTGAAAGTTTATGGCAAGATGCACATTTGACATCATAAACGGTTTGTCCCGCTGTAACCATTTTTTCATCCAGTGGGTGCGTAAGTTCAACGTTTGTAAATTTTCCTATCCCTTTAGGATCTACGTTTGGGTCAACGTATTCATTTTGTCCAGGATCAGGAGTTGTCGTTTCGGTTGTAGCTGTCTTTTTTTCTTCGGAATTTCCGCATCCGTACAATGTAATGAATGTCGCGATGCATGCAACAAAGAAGTGTTTTGGTCTCATAAGTTGATTTTTTTTATTTTGTGAACTATTATTTTTCACTACCTAAATGTCTAAAATCTCCTTTTATTAATCTATGACATTCGTCATAAAACAGGATAAAAGTATCTTTTATTATAAAAGTAGTCTCATTTCTTCTTAAAGTCATCTTAACCAATTTGTTATAAGCATAGGATAAAAAGGTCTCTTTGCTTTAAGAAGTGGTATCATCCCTTCTTAAAAATGATATCGTTTGTCTCAAGTCGGTTAAAAAACCATGCCTTATTATGACATTGAAATTACAAATTAATCTGAGCTTTTTACTATAACATCACTCTTTTTAAAAACTAAAATAATGTACACTGAGCAAGTGCTACTGTAAAAAGAGTAATGCGTTTGTTTAAGTTCGTAGTAAATATTTATAAAGAAATAGCTCTTGTCATTTGGAGTTTTAAGTCATCCGGAATAATAGAAAAACTCTTTAACCCTTTGTAGTATTCAATACTATTTAGAATGTTGGCTTTGCATTTACTATAATATTTTTTTTGAGCATCACTCAATGTGTCTATCTCAGAACTCATTTTTTGTTTAAAATAGTCTACGTATAGTTTAAGCTCATTAATAAAGAAATGAGGGCGTGGTAATTTGTTTAATAGGTTGTTCCTTCCATAAATGTGATCTACCATTTCTTTTAGAGAGAATATCCCTGAGAAGTAGGCCAGATTGGGGCCGGGGCAAATAGTAACAGCAGATAATTTATGCGGCAAATGCATTTCATTTTTTAATCTTACTGACGTAGACAAACCTTCACATAAACAATCTTTTTCAACAATTTCATTTAGTGCTGCATTAGTTTTTGTTGGAGATGAAACTGTATCATTTGCTAATTGTTGTGTTTTGAGATACTGATATTTCCGTGATGCGGTGCATATTGGCAATTCGGTAAACTCTGTATTGCTTGCTAAATAATTTTTATAGCAAGGGCTTCCCGGTCTGTTCTTTTCTATTCGATGAATGCGTTGCTTTTCAGAACTGCTTTTTCGAAAATTATTAAACGGTACACCCAATGGAGAGGCATTACTTAGATAGTAATCTTCTTGTTTTGCATTGGCTAATTGTTGCAAAGTCTCATCTTCTACATTGGTTGCTTCGGGCACTAATAAAAATGGACTTCCCCAACCAACACTGTCTAATTTGTAATTTTCTATCAAAAAATTTTGTTCATCTGCTGTGCCAATACCGCCTTGCACTGTGATCTTTTGATGAGGATAGTCATTAAATCTGTTTTTCCCTTTTGCTGATAATGTAGCATTACAAGATTCCAAAAGTTCTTCATAAAGTATAGACCTGTTGTTTTTGAATTCTTCTAATATAGGACCTAGCAAAATGCCGTCTGTAGGAAAAGAGTGTCCACCGCAGTTTAAACCAGACTCAATTCTAAATTCAGATACCCACACGCCTTTCTTTGCAAGAATTTTTCCTTGTACCAATGCCGAGCGATAATCGCTTACTTTGAGTATTATCTTTTTTGCAACATTGCCTGCAGAGTCGGGGAAGAAATCGTCGAATTTTTCGATGTAGCTATATAATCTGGGATTGTACCCTGCAGAAAAAACAATGGATGAAGTCAACTTGCTATTGGCATATCCCCGCAATGAGGAGAGTGCATCAGAAAATTCATCAGGGAGTTTTTCTCCTTTAGCAGAGTAGTTTGCATTATCCACTTTGGCCATTATATTCACGTCTATAGAACCCGCTACAACTGATTGTCTTAATTGCTCACCCAATTGATTTTTTTCTTCATCAGAATCGGCTCTTTTCATTTTATTGAAAACCTTTTTCACTTCTGAGTTGTTGGGCAACAATTCAAAATACATGAATAATTCAGAATCATACGAAAACGATGAAGACTTGATTTGTGCTAATTGTTCTTGAATAAGATCGTGCAGCATATTGAGATAAGCTGTGACTCTTTTAGCACGATAATCATTTTCAGTAGTAGGTATTGGAGTGTACGAAAGACTGTTTTTCGTAGAATGATAAGCACGCATATCTTCTAAGAGTTGATCATCTATTATAGAGACTACCGACGAAATACCAAATTTTGCTACTTTAAGTGGAGTGTCGATGCTAAAGCTGAGGCCTAAAACAGGAATATGAAAGTTGTGCGGACTAGAATTGTTGATGTTCATTAATTGGTTTGATAATTAATCCGCAAAATTCCGGTCATTTGTTTTACTGAAATATGACTTAGGTCATCTATTGTTTTTTAAGAAGAACAATCTAGCAGAAGCAGTCTCTGTGAAACTTTTGTATTGATGCTGTAATAATAAGGAACTACTCGACTTTAATTACAGGTGTCATGACTACTTTGGATTTGATAGAATTGGTTATCAAACAAGCTGATTCAGATTTTTGTAAAATCCTTTCTGCACGTTCTCTGTCCTTTTCATCTCTGATGGTTACTATAGGCTCTAGTAAGACTTCACTCATTACAAACTTTCCGTCTATCTGCTCCAGCTTCCCTTTTGAGTGACATTTAAAATCGATAAAATCCAATTTTGAGTTTTCGGCGATTGCTAAAAAAGTTGTCATCAAGCAACTGCTTACTGCTGCAGTAAAAAGATGTTCCGGTGACCATATCCCTGCTATTCCTTTCGGAAATTCTGGAGGTGTTGCTACTTCGATACAGGCATTCGCTTCCGCACTGTTAATTTTCAATTCGGGAGAGCACATCGTACCTCTCCTGTCTGTATTCCAATGGATGTCTATGTTATAATAATGTGGTTCCATACTCATTCAAAAGTATATATGGTGGCCAGTGTAGAATATGACGTTTGTCATTTGAGATGAGATATTAACATACTACTGTGAAAATGGTGAGTGCATGTATAAGCAGTAATAATTGGTAGATAAAAGAGTGATCGTACAATATGTTCACTAAAATTTTTGACTGAGGTAAGTCACCAGTTCATCATGTTCTATAAGTATTAATTCATTGATAAATTGGTTTGTAGTACACAAGGTCATCTTATAGTTTTTCTCTAGGCTATATTGCTTAAAATAAGTGTTTTTAATAGCTCCTTTTTCTGTAGTGATTGATATATTGCCGTTATTATTTTGATTAATAGTAAAGCTGTTTAGAGGTATTGAAAGTCCTTTCCCTTTATACTTTAGGAAGCTCTCTTTTAAAGTCCAGAGTTCATAAAAAAAATCTAACTGGCGATTGTGAGGTAAAGAAAATAATTGTTGACTTTCTTGTTTTGAAAAATACTGTTCTGCAATATCTAAATCAATTGGTTGGATTTTCTCAACATCAATACCTATAGGGTTTTTATCCACCGCACACACTGCCCAATGGCCGGAGTGGGAACTGTTGAAGTGAATATGAGGTTGCTTGTGTAAAAGAGGTTTGCCATAATGAGTGTAATCAAAAGAAATATTCTGGTTACTTAATTCAAATAAAGTGTTTAGGATATACCTTATAAGCAAGTCCGCCATTAAACATCGTAAGCTGTCATCTCTCTTGTGAAATTTATGAATCTTTTCTCTTTTTTCGGCTGCTACAAAACGTAATAATTTTTGGTATACAACTTCAGGCAATTCTGTCGTTAGTTTCAATGCATAAACTTGTGTAGCCTTCAGCATCAACTATCTTTTTGCAATTCCTTGTTGAGTACTTCTTGTATCGCCGCTGCAAGTGTCTTGTTATTAGGCGGATAGATTACAGTAGTGTGGTCGCCGGGTACTTCTCTACGGCTTACTCCATTCAATGCAAATTTTTTCCAACCCATTGAAAATACATCAGCGATATAATAAGGTCGGTTATCCACTGCAAAAAGTGTCAGATTTATATTTGTAGGCATTAATTTATAAGCATCCAGCGCATCACTATATTTTTGATAAATTTCTGCCTCGTAGCTTGTAAACATATCTTCAGGGATGTGCCCGTTTTCATTAAAACGTTCCTTGAATTTTTGTTTTACAACTGATACTTGATATTTAAGAGATTCTTTGGGACGTTGGATAAATGATTTTGCAAGGAAGGTGATCTTGTTAAGTTCGTGATTGACTTTTTTAAACTTATCTCCCTCAAAATAGTTGCCGGCAAATGTGTCTATGATACCTAGAAACTTAACCTCTTTATTTATCAATTGCAATTGGCGTGCTATTTCAAAACCGATGAATCCGCCTAGCGAATAACCTGCAATAGCAAAGGGGCCGTTAGGGTTTAGTTTTAGCATGTCGGTAATATACCTCGCTGCGATTTCTTCAATTGATTTTGGAATATCAGTAGGGCGACTAATGCCTAAAGCTTGAAGTCCATATACCGGTTGGTCATCATCTAAAAACGCGCTCATTTCTTTGAACAAAAGGATATTCAAGTCTGCGCCATGTATAAAGAATAAAGGTGTTTTATTTCCCTTTGTTTTTATAGAAACTAAGGCATCACAATCTGCTAAGGTGTTTTCTACAGCATCTTTTTCCGATAATTGGTTTGCCAGTTTTTCTACGGTAGAATGTTCAAAAAGTGTTGCGATCGTCAGTCGTTTACCGGTCTTGTTTTCAAGTGCCACCATCGCTTTTACGGCAAGTAAGGAATGCCCGCCAAGTTGAAAGAAATCGTCATTAGCATTAAGGTCTTTTACACCTAATGTCTCAGACCATATATATGCTATCAACTGTTCATCAGGGGTTAGCGCCCTTTCATTCTTTTGAATACTAGTTTTCCGCTGTTTAGGTTGTGGTAAAGCGTTGCGGTCGATTTTTGCATTGGGTGTTAGAGGGAAAGTTTTTAAAACAATAAAGTCTTCCGGCATCATGTAAGATGGCAAAGATGTCTGTAAGTTTTCTTTCCATTTAGTAATCACTTCCGGTGCAGTAAAAACTTCATTATGCACTACAGGATTACGAACCCAATCATGTAAAGATTTTTGCAAAGAAATGGTAGGGTAGGTAGGAATAGTGTTCGTAGCTCCTGCCTTTATAAAAAACACATCAAACAAATTGTCTGTACCATCTGTAGTCCATCTCACATGTGTTTGATAGCCTGCCTTTTCGCCTATGTTCCAAAATAAATCAGGACTCTGGCCTTCTGCTGTATTTTCTATTTCTTTCTTTATCGGAGCAATTAATTGCTCATCCGAAGATGTTGCTAATAATTGCTGTAGTCTATGGTCTTTACAAGTTCTGCTATTAGGAATATTACGAAGCTCTATGACCTCAACATCTCCTTTTAACATCAGTTGTTCTACCTCATGAGTTTTTTCTGTACCAGTCCAACTTAAACTCAATTGAGGTGCGGCAATTTTAATAGGCTTGTCCACATAAAGCCATACATCATAGTGGTATTTAGTAGTCTCATTTATTGATTCCCCTTTTCTTAACTGTACATCTACTGCTGTAATATTGGGAATAAGACTTGGCAATTCATAGAAGAAAGTAGGATCTGCAACTAATTCTTCTTCCATCTCCACTCTGTTTTTTACTATGTCTATAAAAGACTCTACGGTAGAAGTATCAGAAGCACGAGGTAAGTGATCCATTGCATGATACATTTCTAATGTGCTTTTTCCTTGTACATCACCAATAAAAACACAACCTCCTTTGCTTGTCGCGTTAACAGCTTTCGTGACTACACTAAGTAAATATTCTGAACTAGAGAAGTATTGAGTCACACTATTAATCAGCACTAAATCATACAACTCGCTTTTTGTGGCAGAAAATCATCAGCAGTTGCGACACTTGCTTTTACTTGTGCCCATTTTTCTGGTTCAGCTGCAATACGTTGATTAATGCTGTCTATGGCAGGTTGCGCATAATCTGTAGCCAAATAAGAATCTGTTTGAGGAGCTAGTTCATACAAGAGCTGACCGGCACCACTTCCTATTTCATAGATCCGTTTAGCATTCAGTTTTTTAATTCTTTCTAAAGTAACATCCAGCCATTCTGAAGCCTGTTCTTTCAAAGCAACATTCTCACCAAGCTGTCCCAATGCTGCATTATCTAAATCGAAATTTTCTGAAGCATCATTTTCATTTGCTCCCTGACTATACAAACTGTCCCATCTGTCTTTCCAAGTTGGGTTAT
>CBFGYQ010000059.1:0-9347 GCA_965652995.1 uncultured bacterium | reverse complement strand
TCAACTCCTGTTTGCTTAATCTCTATCATAGTGGTGAAGAAGGTATGGCTTGGCATAGTGATGGAGAACCTGACTTAAAGAAGAATGGTGCAATTGGTTCACTGAGTTTTGGTGCTGAAAGGAAGTTTGCATTTAAACATAAATTGAACAAAGAGAGAATTGAACTCATCTTGGAACATGGTAGTTTATTAGTGATGAAGGATGCTACACAAACTCATTGGCTACATAGATTGCCGCCAACTAAAAAAAATAGCCACACCAAGAGTGAATTTGACATTCAGGACAATTAGAAATTTCTAAGTTGTATCATAATGGCATTATTTAATGCTATATTATAATTAATGGAAAATGTTATAAGCAGTTAATAGTTGTTTCCCCATAAAAAGCATGTTTATACCAACCATATTGATTCTTTTACAGAAAACGAAGTAGTAGTAAAGGGCTTTGCAGTATCTATAGGGAGAAATTACAAGCAAGAATTGATGAATGTTTTTAAGTTTAAATAAAGCAACCATGTCTTATACATAAAAGCAGTTCTACAGGATTTCACATGTAGCTTATTTCGGCAATTAATATTTTATGATGAATTAATAATGCACTTTTTTAGTGAGTTGTTTTATTTTCTGTTAATAGTTTGTAATCCATTTCTAAACTGCTGGTTACTTACTTGCAAAACCACGGTTAAGCATGCCAAAAAATTTCAATAACCTTTCTGCTGATTACATCTTTGCATCATCAAAACGAAATAAAATGCAAAACACAGCTACTAACAAAATCATCATCTTCGCTTCTCTTTTAGCTTGCATATTTTTATCTGTACAATTCTAAAACGTATAGTTACTTTAAAACTGGTATAGTGCAGTTTATTTCTGCCATCTATCCTATTTATATTTTACCTGTTTGTTGTTTTATACCTATACCTTATTCAAGGGTTTTATGGGATATGTTTTTTATGACATCGTCCAATTCATTGGCAGTATGTACAATGTGATTTAATAATTCATCGTATTCTGAATTCTCAGACAAATCATTTTGTAAAATATCTACCAACCCAATCAAACGAACGAGCGGAGCCCTGATAACATGCGATTGCATCCAGGCTATTTCTTTGAGTTGTGTTTCTCTTGCCTTTGCAATGGTAATATCTAAGCAGGCACCAATCATTTTTATAGCCATCCCCTCCTCGTTAAGGATGACCCTGCCCCAGGATTTTAACGTACGTTCTTCTCCATCTGACCGGATAATTTTTTCCTCAAATAAAATATCCTTGTGGGTTTTTAATACATTTTGAATAATATTTACCACTCGTTCTTTATCATCCGGATGCAGCAAGCTCAGATATCCTTCAAAAGTTGCTGCAAAGTTGAGTTTATCCAACCCATAAATTTTATATAAAGTATCTGACCAGGTAACCTCATTTTTCATGATGTCCCATTGCCAGTTTCCGAAGTTGGCCAGTTCCTGTGCTTGAGCAATGAGTAAATTGGACTCATATATTCTTTCCATATTCAACCGGCCTTCTAATATCACCGTAAGGATAGAAACTGCTCTTTCCAAAACCTCCCCTTCATTTACATCAGGCGTTTTTATGAAGTTATAATAAATGCCTAACACCGCTATAGCTTCGCCTTCTGCATCCAAAACAGGATAAGACCAGCAGGAATAAAACTGATAGGGTTCGACAAGATATTTATAATCCTTGCAGCGGGGATCTGCTTCAATATCACTAATAATTACTTTCTCTTTCAGATAAGCAGCTGTGCCGCAAGAGCCGGCATTAGGACCAATCTCAATTCCGTTGATGGATGATATATAAGATTCCGGTAACGAAACAGATGCCCAATTGTAAATTTTATTATCTCTAACACGCATGATTGAACAATGCATGTTGGGAAAGAGTTTTTCCAAACCCTTCACATATTCTTTCAATACCACTTCTGTTTCCGTACTTTTTTGAGCGTTCATTTTAAGTACATACTTTTCAAGGTAGTCCAGTTCGGTTAGTAATTTTGTTGCAGTAATATCTACCATTACACCACATATTATGGAGGGCTTTCCATTTTTTGTAATTACGGACACGACGTCTTTTATCCAAACAATACCACCGTCAGCTTTTACCATTCTGTAGTCAAAAGTGTGATTGATGGCTTGTTTAGTATGGTCTATACAGTAATTAACGGTCTGTTCCCTGTCTTCATCATAAATATGATCGCTCCAAAAATTAGGATCACTCATCCATTCCTCAGGAGTGTATCCTAAAATGTCTTTGACCTTGTCACTGACAAAATTGAACTCAAAACTTTGTGCATCTGCTTCCCAAACGATCCCGTCAATAGACTGGATGAGGGAATGATACTTGTCGTGAGCATCCATTAAAGCTCTTTCTGTTTTCTTTTTATGGGTAATATCTTGAGCAGTACCGTAAAGACGAAAACAGGCACCATCTGCTAAATCGGCTTTGCCCGTACTGCGTATCCATTTTGTATTACTCTTATGGGTAACAATCTGTGATTCGATATCAAAAACACTGCCGTTGGCAATTGCTTCCCGTACTACAGAAAGGAGTTTTTCCCGGCTTTCTTCGTCTTTGTAAAAATTAAAAGCTGTTTCAAAATTGAGTTCAAAATCACTATCTATTTCATGAATCTCCCGCATCACATCCGACCATAAAACTTGATTGGTTTTTAAGTCTATTTCCCACGTCCCGTTTCGGGACACCCGTTGGGTTTCATTTAGGAATTTTTCTTTTTTTGAAAGTAATTCTGAAAGGGTAGATTCCCGCTCACTAGCAACCATCTTTTCTGTAACATCTGTTATTATGGCGATGATTTGTAACGAAGAGTTGCTCTTTTCAATAACCGGCATAAATAAAATATCAAAATAACAGGGCGATGCAAGTTGATTTTTATTGATCAGGCAGGCAAGAGAGCTAATTTTCTGTTCTTTTTTTTCTTTACAAACTTGCTGTAAATAGATTTTCCAATCAGGCGGTTTTTGGCTTATGGTTTTAAAAATAACATCAGTGAATGGTTTTCCTGCTAATGCGTTTCCATCTGTTTGAAATAAATTTTCGGCTACCTTGTTGATGGAGTGGATACTAAAATTTGGAATATCAGCATTTATTACCAAAATAGGAATAGGTAAATATTCGTATGCCTTTTGCGTATGATCAAAGCTACTTTCTACCATTATATATGTCTATTCTATGTAATACTGATAAAATCTAAAACTAATACTTGTATTTACATACAGCTTAATAAATGTAATAATTATTTTGTAACCACCTTATTTCTTTATAAATAAAACATGATTTTTTATGCGAACTGTATTTTCATTTTTAACAGCTTGCCATTCAAATTTTAATCAATAGTTAAGCGCTTGCAAAACCGGCGTTAAGCAGCTTCAAAAATTTCCCGGATTTTAATGGGGATTACATCTTTGCATCATCAAAACGAAATAAAATGCAAAACACAGCTACTCACAAAATCGCCATCTTCGCAAGCCTTCTTATCTGTATATTTTGTGCAGTACAGTTCTAAGCTTTTCAAAAAGTCTATTGATTTATAGTACCGAATACCTATCGTTTTTACATAGCATGAATTACTGAAACCTAGGATGATATTTTTCCAGCGTATTTCTTAAATAACTTCTATCTAAGTGTGTGTATATTTCTGTTGTAGTGATGCTTTTATGCCCTAGCATTTCCTGCACAGCACGAAGGTCAGCACCCGCTTCCACCAAATGAGTTGCAAATGAATGACGCAATACGTGAGGGTGAATATTTTTTTTAATCCCCGCTTTTGCTGTTAAATCTTTCAAGATCAGAAAAACCATAACACGTGATAATGCACTTCCTCTTCTATTGAGAAATAGCACATCTTCTTGTCCGGTTTTTATTTTCATTAAGCTACGTATATGGTCTTTGTATAGTTTTATTTGCTTCACCGCTTCACCACCTATTGGTACAAGCCTTTCTTTATTCCCTTTACCTATAACCCTGACAAAACCTGCATCCAAATACAGTTTTGATAGCTGAAGGTTAATAAGTTCACTCACCCGAAGCCCGCAACTGTAAAGAGTTTCCAGCATGGCTCTGTTACGCTGTCCTTCAGGCGTACTGTGATCTATGGCTGCAAATAGCTGATCTATCTCGGCAAGGCTCAGAAAATCAGGAAGTTTTCTTTTCAGTTTGGGAGCTTCCAGCAAATCGGTCGGATCCATTTTTAAAATATCTTCTAACAAGAGGAAACGAAAGAAGGATTTAATACCGCTTAATACTCTTGCTTGCGTACCCGCAGACAACTCCATTTCGTTAATCGTCACAAGGAATTTTTGTAAGTCTTCCAACTGAATACTTTCAAGTGATTTCGTATTTTCTTCTTTTGTAAAAAAAGATGCAAGTAGATTTACATCATGTTCATAAGCCGCTACTGTATTGTCAGACATAGAGCGTTCTAACTGCAGATAGGCTTTAAAACCTTTTATGTAAGAATCCCATAATGCCATTGAAGATTCAAATTTATAGGCTGTTTCTTATCTTGCCAGTAAATTTTTTCAATGAAAACCATAGCAATTGTAAATGGCCCTAACCTAAACCTGATAGGAAAACGAGAGCCGGAAATCTATGGTGATGTTTCATTGAATGATTATTTGGATAAACTACAAGAAAAAAACAAAGATGTAAGCCTGAAATTTTTTCAATCGAATGTGGAAGGTGAGCTTATTAATTTTTTGCACGATTGTATAGGAAACACCTCAGGAATCATATTAAATGCAGGAGCTTACAGCCATACAAGCATTGCTATTGGAGATGCGGTCGCTGCAATAAAAATCCCTGTGGTAGAAGTACACATATCTAACGTTCTTGCACGTGAAGATTTTAGAAAAACATCTTTTATTGCTAGCAAATGTGTGGGTTCTATAAGTGGGCTAGGGCTGAAAGGCTATGAATTGGCTTTGCAGTATTTACTATCATAATATCCAACGATTCCGTGTTGCTAAACATGCTTTGCGAGCAACGTTCCCATGTCAAGCGTAGGAAGTACTTTGATTTATCTTCATCTAAACCCTTTCAAAAACTCTTCAACACTCATCCTCTTTTTTCCTTCTAATTGCAATTCTTCAATGTAGATCCAGCCATCTTTAGCAGCACAACGCAAATAGGTTTTATGATCGGTTTCGAAATTTCCTATTTCTGCATTTGTCTCTATAGCATTAAAGCGTGAGCTATAAATTTTTAATTGCTTGTCTTTTAAAGTAGTGAATGCTGTAGGATAAGGAGATAGCCCTCGTATCAGATTATTTACTTCCTCAACAGGTTTATTCCAATCAATCCTCATATCTTCTTTAAAAATCTTTGGGGCATGTTTTAAATTTCCGGAAACAGACGATTGCGGAATTTCTTCAATGGTATCAGTTGCCAAACCTTCCACCGTTTTTACAAGTAATTCAGCACCTTCTTTCATTAATTTATCGTGCACGGTACCTGCATTGTCTTCCGATAGAATAGCAACTTTTTCTTGCTGCAAAATATCTCCTGTATCTATTTCGTGTTTTAGTTTAAAGGTGGTAACTCCTGTTTCTTTCTCTCCATTAATTACAGCCCAATTGATAGGTGCTGCGCCTCTGTACTGCGGCAACAACGATGCGTGAACATTTATGGTGCCCATTGGCGGCATGTTCCAAACAATTTCCGGCAACATGCGAAATGCTACAACCACTTGCAGATCTGCTTGTAAAGATTTTAGTTCCTCAATAAAACTGGGATCTTTAAGTTTTACCGGTTGTAATACTTTAATGTTATTAGCTTCTGCATATCTTTTCACGGCAGAAGAATGTATTTGCAACCCGCGTCCTGAAGGTTTATCCGGTGCAGTTACAACAGCCACAATATTTGCTCCGGCTTGTACTAATGCATCAAGAGATGCAACAGCAAAGTCGGGTGTACCTAGAAAAATAATTTTTAGTCCTTGTAATGTTTTCATTTTAATGTTCTAATAGTCTTCGTTATCCTCCTCTTCAGTTCCAAAATTTACATTCAACATACTACCTAAAATATCCCCAAAGTTAAATCCACCTGCTTCAACTCCTTTTTTACTGATGAGGGAGAATTCTGAAAGTCCGTGCAATAAAAACTCCATCAATAAAACAGTTTCGCTTTCATCAGCTTTAGGATATAGCTGCTTCACCGCACCATGCAATCCATCAACCGAATAGAGCTGCTGTACATAATCTTCTTCAGTAGCGTCTTGCAGAAGCATAACTTCATTACCTCTACCAAACCAATCTATAATAGGCTGATAAGGATTTGATTTACTTTGCCTGTTTTGCGATTCTCTGTTTGTTCTTTTAAAAGATTGTGGGTCGGGAAAATACTGAGTGAACAAACTACGGATAGCTTGCCCCATGAGTTTATAAGCAACATTCCCTGCTCCTTCTTGTTCACCTTCGTACACTAATTCTATCTTTCCGGTAATAGCAGGTAGCACTCCCACAAAATCGCTGATGCGGGATTGTGTGTTTTTAAGATTGTGTTTTATCGCTCTTAACTCTGCCGTACTCATCAGATTTTCATAAGCACTGATGGTAAGTCTCGCAGATACACCACTTTTCTGATCTACAAACTCACTCTTACGAGCTTCCATCGCTATCTGCTCTATCAATAATTTACAAAGCTCAGGCAATTCCACTTTTTGTTTTTGCTCTTCCAAAACATTAGCTTCTTGCTCTGTAATAGCTCTAGAAACAGCTGTTGTCTTAGCATAGTGTGTAATGATCTGGCTTTCGATGCGGTCTTTCAAAGGTGTTACAATACTACCACGATTGGTATAGTCTTCAGGGTTTGCGGTGAATACAAACAAAATATCTAGAGGCATTCGAAGCTTGAAACCACGAATTTGAATATCTCCTTCTTGTAAAATATTGAACAAAGAAACCTGAATGCGTGCTTGTAAATCGGGCAATTCATTTATCACAAATATGCCGCGATGCGAACGTGGAATGATGCCATAATGCAACACTCGTTCGTCTGCAAAACTTAATCGTAAATTGGCTGCTTTAATAGGGTCTACATCTCCAATGAGGTCAGCAACAGATACATCTGGCGTGGCTAATTTCTCTCCATAGCGTTCACTTCTATGCAGCCATTTTATAGGCGTAGCATCATGAAGTTCTTCAAGAGTAGCTTTTCCGAAATGAGATATGGGTGATAATGGATCATCGTTTATTTCACTTCCTTCTATGACAGGAATCCATTCATCTAGTAGATTGACCATCTCTCTAGCCATTCGTGTTTTTGCTTGTCCACGAAGACCGAGAAATAAAATATTGTGTCTTGAAAGTAATGCTCGTTCTACGTCAGGTATCACACTATCTTCATAACCTAGTATTCCATTGAAAGGATTTGATTTTTGTTGAATCGCTTTTATAAGATTATCACGTACTTCTTGTTTTACAGATTTAGATTTATATCCCGATTTCTTTAGCTCGCCTAGTGTTGTTATGTTAGGAGGATTGACCAATAAGTTTTCCATAGATTAAAGTTAGCAAATTGAAGTATGGGATATTGGATGGAAAAGAGTCAAGACTATTGCATTTTTTTATTGAGAAATAGACTAGAAGAAATGTGTTTCATTACAACTCTTGTTCTTCGATTACTCCAGAGAGTTGGTAGGTCTTTGCAAAATTGCACCAGCGACAGTTTTCCTCACCACAGCCTTTATCAAATTCATGATTCATGATTTTTGTATAAACATCTTTTACTTGATCTTTTACGATCGTCAAATCATGCTCTTGAATAGGAACAGTAAATCGTACATAGTCTTCGTTGTTTTCTTTCTCAATAAAATCAAACACACCGGCAACCATTTTCCAACCGAATGCAGGAGGATAATTTTCTAATAAGAGTTTATAAAAAACCATTTGTCGCCAATAATCTCCGCCCAAAGGATTGGCTTCTGAAGGACCTAACAATTGCTTTCTTGCATTCTTAGAACTTCCGGTTTTATAATCAATTACAATGCAATCTCTACCAGTAAATTCTAACTTATCCAACTTCCCTTTTGCCGGTATTCCATTGATGGTAACTGCGTTGATGTTGAATTCTGTGCGTACTATTTTATTGAAGCTTGGGAGATAGTACTCGTAATATTCTTTTAAAATTTCTTCGCCCATTTCCAGTCTTCGTTCATATTGTATAACTGTAAACGCGCTTTCCTCGCGCCTCATCATTTTCCGAAATGCGCTCAACACTTCTTCCAGAGCAGGGAAGTTATTTTGTGCATCTGTCATCATTAATCTAAATAACTGCTCCAAAGCATAGTGTATAGAAATACCAAAAGCCAACGCATCTGATTTCGCTTCGGGTACTTGCAATATCGTTTCGTAATAAAAAGAAAGTGGGCACCGCAAGTATTTATTCATTGCAGATACGCTCATGGCAAAATGCTCCAATCTTCTATCCAACAATTCTTTTTTGGCAAGTGCAATTTGTACAGGAGGTTCAGGCAGCAATAAACCGGCTATGTGTTGCATCACTTCGCTATCCGTTGATGAATGACGCAATCTTTCTTCTTGTGTACTTATCTCGTCAATGAATTTTGATTGTAGCAGCGGCTTGTCCTTATTGTCTTTATCGGCATGAGAAATATGCAAATATTTTTTCGCCCTTGTCATCGCTACATAAAAAAGTCTGCGTGCGACCTCTTCATCGTTATTAAATTCTTCTCCTTTATTGCTACTATTGGTAAGGTTTTCAGGAAGATTGAATCCTCGATTATTCCCTCTTTTATCTTCCCAAAAATTCTTGGTAGCACCTATGATAAATACGTGTTCGAACTCATGTCCTTTTGCTCCGAAAGCTGTGTAAAAACGAACGCCGTTTTCTTGCTTCACTGTTTTTTGTATGGGAAGCGTAATACCTTCATCTTCCATTCTCTCCAATATTGCTAATAATTCACGCGCGGTCATTCGTGGCTTCTTGGCACATTCATCTTTTATAAATTCGAAAAAAGTATGGATTACTTGCATCTCCCAAACTTGATTCTCACCCTTCATTATATGTGCTACAACTCCTCCGTCATACAACAGTTTTTGAAATAACATTGGTAAGGTGAGTGATGATAATTCTCCAATCCAACGTTCCAAATTCTTAGCCAACGTGGTTAAGCTTATTGCATTATTTAAGTCTAATGTCATCAGCAGCAAATCATCTTGCAACAAGTATCGCCAACGTTTATGTTTCGCGTCCTTTGCTTGTATGTATAAACTAAGACTTGCAATATCTAAAGGGGAAATACTGAAAAACGAACTATGCAAGAGTCGGAAAATAGATGCTTCACCGCCAAAAG
>CBFGYQ010000058.1:0-9397 GCA_965652995.1 uncultured bacterium | reverse complement strand
TTTATCCTGTACCTAATAAATGGGGCGAGAAAGGTTGGACAACATTTGAATTGAAGAATGTAGAAAATGAAATTATTCATGCTGCTTTGACAGTAGCATATGAAGCGGTAATTAAACCAAAAAAGTAAGTGATGATAAATGTAATCGTAACCTATACCGTTAAATCTAGTTATGTAGAAGAAAACAAGTTGAATATTCAAACTTTTCTCGATGATTTCAACAATATGAAGGACAACAAATTTTCTTACACTGTTTTATTGAAAGATGATGGTGTAACATTCGTGCATATTTCTCAGTATGAGAACGAAACTGTACAACAAGAAATATTGAATGTGCCATCATTTCTAGAGTTTCAACGGAAAAGAGATGAAAGTGGATTGAACAATTCTCACAAAGTTGATGTACTTCAGTTTATTGGTTCTTCGTAAACAATTCTATTGTCAATCATTAATAATCATAATAATCATGAACAACAACATTTATCCTTGCGTTTGGTTTAACGACAAAGGTTCAGAAGCAGCAAAATATTATTGCGAAATTTTTCCAAATACGAAATTGGAGAGCGACAGCGGCATGGTGCAAATGCTTTCTATGAATGGGCAGAAGATGATGTTTCTTACTGCCGGTCCGCAGTTTCAAGCCAATCCTAGTATCTCATTTTTGATAGCTAACGAAGACGAGAAAGAAACTGAGCGTTTGTACAATGCACTTGCCGATGGTGGAATTCCTTTGATGCCTTTGGATAGTTATCCTTTCAGCAAAAAATACGGATGGGTGAAGGACAAGTATGGCATCACTTGGCAATTGTACACAGGAGAAAGAGGAAACACGGATCAGTATTTCACACCAACTATGATGTTTGTTGGAGACAACAATGGACGCGCAAAAGAAGCGATTGATTTTTATACAAATCTCTTTCCTAATTCATCGGTAGAAGGCATCATGCATTATGCTGATGGTGAAGAAGGTGATACTCCCGAAAATATTCAGCATGCGCAATTTTCTATCAATGGTTACACGCTCGCTTGCATGGATAGTTCGTTAGATCACAAGTTCAATTTTGATGAAGGAATTTCGATAACGGTGATGACCAAAGACCAAGAAGAGACAGATCATTACTGGAGTAATTTTATTAAAGATGGTGGTGCTGAAAGCATGTGTGGATGGTGTAAGGATAAGTTTGGTGTGAGTTGGCAAATAGTACCAAAACAGTTATTGGAGCTTGGCATTAATAATCCGGATAAAGAAAAAGGACAGAAAGTTTTTCAGGCGATGATGAAGATGAAGAAAATAGTGATTGCTGATTTAGAAGCTGCGGCTGTTTAGACTTGCGTCATTTCGAACGTAGCTTTTTCAGCGAAGTGAGAAATCTCCTGAGGCTACCACATTGATTAAGGAGATTTCTCCCGGTGGTCGAAATGATGAATAGACTTTATTTGATGAATGGTGCCAACGCCACAGAAACTAAATAGTAGTAAAGATGCTTGGACAACAAAAAATTTTATAACGATCATTATTTAAAAATCATAAACATGAAAAAATTAGAATTCTCGACAGAAATAAATGCACCCGCCGAAAAAGTATGGGATGTGCTTTGGAATGAAAAAACCTACAGCGATTGGACAAGTACCTTTAATCCCAGTGGTGCATCGTACATGAAAGCGGATTGGAAACAAGGAGGACGTACCTTATTTACTGACGGTAGCGGTGATGGTATGCTAGCTGAAATCGCAACGTTAGAAACTAATAAGAAAGTGCATTTTAAACACATCGGACAAATTGTAGATGGAGTGGAAGACACTACGAGCGATGATGTGAAAGCTTTCGCCGGTGCCATGGAAACTTATGACCTTGAGGAAAAAAATGGCAAAACTAAACTGAGTATGTCGGTAGATACACACGAGAAATGGGAGGATATGATGACTAACGGTTTTACAAAAGGTATCGCAAGAGTGAAAGAATTATCTGAACAATAATTTTAAAACATTTCAATCATGGATAATCCAACTTCAAAAAAACTAGAGATCATTATTCCTGCGTATCGTATGCATACGCAACAGTTCAATAATGCATTGGATGGCATTAGCGAAGAGCAGGCATTGAAACGGATAGAAGATAAAACCAATCATGTTATTTGGATGGTTGGCAACTTTGTGGACTGTAGATATTGGCTGGCAAACACTTTAGGTATCGCCGATGAAAATCCACATTCAGCAATTTTTAAAGATGCAAAAGCGATTGATGCAAGTTTGAAATATCCATCGGTGGAAGAATTGAAAACGGAATTTCACAAAATATCGCCTATCGTATACCAAAAACTATTGACTACAACCGATGAAGAGTTGAGTGATGCTGTTGAGTTTGGTATGGGAGTTTCATTCGTAGAAGAAAACAAACTTAACATGGTAGGTATGGCTATCGGTAGAGAAGATTATTTGCTGGGGCAATTAGGTTTGATGAGAAAGATATTGGGACTTGCGGGCGTGAAGTATGATGTGGATGAGAGTGTAAAGTATTAGTGACTAACTACCGAATTGAAAAAGCCATGTAAGATTAACATGGCTTTTTCTATGACGTTTAGACATTGCAATCCCTACCTATGCTCATGTAAAGCAACCAATGGGATAGCTATTTTCTTCGCGAGCGATTTGGTATGGCTTTTCTTGAAAAGGTTATCAAGGAATGAGTGTTTGTGAGGCACTACTACCAACCAGTCTATATTATTATCAGCTATAAATTCTTCAATTCCTTTATCAATACTATCTTTCTCTACAAAATGATAAACTGGCTGTATACTTTTCAGCGACTTATGTAGTGGACTGTCTTCCATATTCAATTGCTGTTCCTCGCTGCTCTCATTTGTTTTTTTATCTATGTAAAGAATATGAAGTTCTGTATTGGTATTGTTTATAAGCTGAATAAAATCTTCTGCTAAAGAAATATCGTCATTGTTCTTAAAATCACAGGCATAGCAAACCTTCTTTACGATATGATATTGATGTCCGGTTGGTACTGCGAGTACAGGAATTTTCACATGTCGCATGGCAGCCACTACATTGCTTCCCATCCACATTAGCTCGTCATTAGCACCGTCATTTCCTATCACGATCATTAATGGCCTTTCTTTTTCAGTTATCTCTTGCAGATTGTCTACAAGATCACCAAATGCTACATTACTATCAATGATGAGATTAGGATATGTTTTTTGAGCATCTACTATCAATGTGTTCATGCGCTCTTCTGCAAGTGCTTTACTTTCATCTACGGGCATGAGAGGCATTGGGTTTTCTCCAAAGTTTATTGGCACCATATAGCTATGCAATACTGTAAGTGTAGCATTGCAATCTTCAGCAAGTTTGCATGCATAGTGTAGCGCATTGTTGGCGGCATCTGAGAAGTCGGTAGCAACTATTATGTACGGCATATTTTGTTTAGTTCTTTACAGTTTTCGACTTGAATTTATTAATTGCATTTCGTGTGAAATCACTTAGTACCAGCGTGCCACTGATGCTTGCTCTATCAGATAATAGTTGATCCCAATGTTCTGTCCCTTTCCAAAATATTTTCTTCAACTCCCACATGGCTTGCGGACTACTGTGCGACAAACGTTCTGAAAGAGCTTTTATAGCTTCATCCATTTCTTCTATACTATTGTGAATCTCGGCATACAAACCATGTTTTTTCGCCCATTCTGCAGAACGCCATTCTGTAGCATCAATAGCCAATTGAGAAAAGCAAGACAACCCGATTTTGCGTTCCACAGCCGGACCTACTACAAAAGGACCAATGCCTACTGCCAATTCGCTTAGCTTCACAGAAGCATCTTCTGTAGCAATAGCATAGTCAACTGCCGATGCCAAACCTACGCCACCACCTACTGCTTTCCCCTGTATACGACCGATGATTAACTTATGGCATTTGCGCATCGCATTGATAACATTGGCAAAACCACTAAAAAATACCTGTCCTTGTTGTTTGTTTTCAATAGCCATTAATTCATCAAAAGACGCGCCTGCACAAAAAGCTTTTTCTCCGGCACTTTTAAGGATTATTACATGCGTTCTTCCATCTATGCTTAAGTCATTTATGTTTTTGGCAATATCATTAAGAATAGCACCGGGCAATGAGTTGCTTGCAGGATGATAGAATTCTACTGTGGCGATTCCATGCTCAATGCTGCTACGAACGTAACCTTCAGGGTGTTGCATAAGTTCTATATTGTTTAGACGATAAAAATAGTAAAACTATTGCTGGTTAATTCAGTTTTAGAATTAGCAAATCTTTTGAGAACTCTATAGTTTCGGCTTGTATGGTTTCTGAAGTTGTAACCTCAAAATAATCAAGATAATGCTTATTGAGGATGATATAGTCAATACTGTCTTTTTTTGCTACACTTATGATTTCTGACAGATTCATCTTGGGTTTGTGTTGCTGCTCCGAAAAAAATGAATAAACGGTTAGTGTTTGTATTCTCTTGAAATTTTTTATCTCATCAAAAATGAAATTGTCGTAAGAAAGGATAGATAAATCTTTATGTGGCTTCGGAATTTTAGACGCTATTGAATGATTGATTGTAGACAAAGAAGGCTGTGAGAAGTTTTGAATATTCGTTACAATTTTCTTTCCTGCAAAGAATAAGTGAATACCACAAAAAGCAGTTAATAATATTCTGTAAGTGATTTTCTGATACCTTATTTTTCGTTCTTCAATATACCTCCAAGAATAGCCTATAATGAAAACCGTGAACGGATAGTAGAGTAGGAGATACTGTGGAGATTTGCTGTAGGTGAGCGCGCCCAATGCTACAAAACAAAATAATCCATAAAGCAATAATTTTCTGTGGTTAGCTACAAGAGTTTTGTAATTGAACAAAACACCTACAACAAGCAATGATGTCGTAATAATCTCTCGTTCGTTGAACAGGAGTCTTATATGTTCTTCAAACAACTTTACGATGGGTGTGTACCAATGATGTTGATGAACATTGATAATAGGGTCGTTTTTGAGTTGAAAAATGAAAAAATCATATTGATTGAAGTAAATAATATCTGCGAAATAGATGGTAGAAAATATTAAGGAAGCAACTATTCCAAAACTAATTGCAGCCAAATATTTTTTGTAAAAAATTAGTAAAAGAAACCCTGCAACACAATAAATAATCCCATGCGGATGCGTGGCAAATGCAAAAGAGCAAAACACCGATGCAAGTAGCAGATAAATAGTTTTTTGCAAGGATAGATATTTTTCTAAAAACCAATAACCACAAAAACCAAAAGTCATTAGCATCATTTCCGGACGAAAGCAATTGGAGAAATAAAGAATATTGTAGCTGATGAGCGTAAACACACTCACGAAACAAAACATTTCAGGCTGTTGCCTTCTATTATAATAGTTGTAAAGAAGAATAATAAAGGCGATGAAACACAACATGGAAGCTGCATGAAGCGAATACAAAGACCATCCGAAAAACCATGAAATCAAAGCTCCCCAATACACAAAGAGTTTGTGAAAAACTGTTTGATGTAGTTCTAATTTCAAGTTGCCATAGCCACGCATCATCTCACTTTTCACATGCCCTTCTTTCAATAAATAATAAACTTGCTCTCCAATCAAATCATCATCCAGCCGAATTGTTTTATCAAGTTGATAAAGAATAAAAACTAAAAGAGCTATTGCAAACAAAATAAACCTCCTTCTGGTATGAAAGAGGTGATGGAAAATGTTGTTTGTTGAAAGATTCATTTTTTTACTTTCTGCATATCGATAAGTTGTTCTTTCAGCTTGATGATCTCATCTTTATCTCGTATAGTACGTTCCAATGCCGCAATTCTTTTTTCATACTCCGCTTTTAAAGTTTCCGGATTTTGATAATTAACAGTCCCACCTCCATATACACTACCATGCTGATTACAATTTTCAAAAACCAGTCTCGGTTCGCCGTACTGTAGCTCTAACGGCGTTATTCTAAACTCCTCTGCTATTTTATCTATTTCTGAAAGCTTAGGTTCTCGTTTATTGTTTTCTATTTGTTCATAAGTACGCGGATCTACATTCAGTACTGCCGCCATGTGGTCTCTCGAAAGCCCTACGTCTTCCCTCTTCCTTTTTATTTTATCTCCGATAAGCATAGTAATTCATTTATGATAGGTTCAAATAATCTCATTTAAAAGTAAAAATTTTTACGATAAAGGAATATTTTTTTGCAATAAACGCAGATTTTTTGTTTGCCTTCCTTATCAATATTGGGAATTTTTGTACTCGAATGTTTTATTGATAAACTCTGAAAAACCAACAACATGTTCAAAAAATTAATTTTCATCGGGGCATTACTGTTACAAGTTACAAAAACAAATGCTCAACCTTCTACGTTTCAGATTATGGTTGGTGAACTAAGAAGTCTTTTCAGTAATGTTTCTAATCCAAATCCGCAGATCAGTTTTTTTTATGATCTCAGTCCCCACTTTGTAGATAGTGCTTTCTTTCATCATTATGTGGCTGCTGATACTAATAATGCTTCGAATTGGTTTGCCTTGTATAAGGAAATGTATTACATGGCGTATGATACCACGCTATACTTAAAATCAGAACAAGTCTATCAGCAAGCACTTCCTAAAATTCAAAGTGATACAATTCCTGTTGGTATTATTGATTGGAACTTTAATCTTCTTGTTCCTGCTGCATTAACTACTGGGAATTACTTCTCCTTTGATACAATCAACAGCCTGCTTTATGATATACCAGGTGGACCCAATCCATACACAGTTCAAACTTGTTTTGCTGGTTCTACATTTCGTGAGACCTATCCATTTACTAATCCAGTTTTCATTATAGATCCTGACTATTTTTTCAAAGACACTTATAAGCAATACCTCAATAATGAAAGCATTTTAAAAATAGATTTCGGCGATGGAACAGGATGGCATGCATTTAATGAAAGTCAGGTACATCATTACCAAGCTTTCTATGGAAGTGGTGGGCGCAAAACCCTTCGTTATGGGATATTCGCTAATGCTTCAGCAACATTACCTATGAGATATGCAGTATCTGCTTTCTTTATAACAACTGAGAATCCTCTGATACCACCGACAATAGCTGAAACTCATCCCGGCATAGATGTCTTTTATTATGGACCAGATCCAGATTGTCAGCAAAATCTTAATACAAAATTTGTAATTTACCTTGAAGGGTTTGACCCAAAGAACCGCCGAAATCCAACTCAGATTTATAACGACATGATTGTTGATCCGCAAATATCACAGCTAAAAAATTTCGGATATACATTTGTTATTATTAATTGGCATGACGGTAACGCGCCATTACAGCAAAATGCAGGACACGTAGTTGATTTTCTTGAGTACCTCAAATGCAATAATATGGTTAATCGGATACCCCCTCAACCATTTGTAATGATCGGAGAAAGTATGGGTGGGTTAATAGGTCGGTATGCTTTATGTTATATGGAATCACAATCGTATTCAAGTACCTGTTCCATTGATGGAGTTGCTCATAATGTACGATTGCTTATCACTATAGATGCACCACATCAGGGTGCCAACGTACCAATAGGACTTCAATATTTATACAAATACGGCACGTCTAGCGCATTGGCAGCCATTGGCTTTTCTCCATGGGCAATTGCACAGTTTAGTCAAGATTTACTGGCACTAAATGGTGCAGCAACCGAAATGCTGAAATATCATGTTGATACCGATCCATTTCTCTCTATACCTGTTAGTTCAGCACAGATAACCGAACATCCTAACAAGACAAATTTTGATAATGCCCTTGCAAATCTTGGAGACTATCCTCAGTTTTGCAAATTGGTAGCACTTAGTAACGGCTCGTGGCTTGGTACACACCAGCCCACAGCATGGGACGAAGGTATTCCCAGACAACCAAACGATTTTATGCTTGATATAACTTCCGAAACGTATCTTAGAATTTTGGGTACCAAAATATTGTCTAACGAACTCAACTTGATAGTAAATACGAATCCAGCGGGGACTGGCAGGGTGTTTTATTCGGACTTAACTGTGGCGCACTGGAAAATTAAATTAAAGTGGTTTGGTGTCAAATTGGTTTGGTGGACAAACTATTTATTTCAAATAGATAAAACAGTGCAGAATGTAGAGCCCTATTGCGTAATGCCTGGCAGCAATAATAGTATAGATGGCGTTGTAGGCTTAAATAACAGGTTTAATTCTTTCAACTTATTGGATTTCTTTGGCTTCCAGGTAGTATCAGGCAATGGAAATTTGAATGTCAGCAGTCAAATGCAACATTCGTTTTTCGGCAGCCCAAATGTGAGTTTCAACGCTTATTCCGATGGTTTTGATTTTGGCTTTATTCCCACCTATTCTTCTTTCGACTATAATAATGGGAACGGTTTCAACTTAGATCACCCTATATTGAACGAACCAATAATAGACAACCTGAACGAAACCCCTTTTGATGTCGTTTATACAAACCCAACCGATAGTAACTGGAATCATTTGGAAGAACAAAATCCTGCTTTGAGCGTATGCAGCACATGCCTTAGTACAGGAGACCCCATAAGAAGCCGTCTGCTTAACAGGGAAATAGGCGATGACAGCCTCTGGCTGGAAAACTTCCCGACCAACTATGCATCTCCTATTGAGTGCGAAAGAGATATGATGGTGAACGAACGGAATATCTATTATAATTATGATAGTCAACCGTCCCTTGTATCGCAATTTGATATTAACCAATATAATCAAGGAGATATTCCTAATCTTGCATCTATAGTTATCTCCAAAGAAGATCCCATGGGCTTCAATATCAATCAGGATTTAGTGAGTAATGATAATATTTGGCAAAACCCGGCTCAGCCTCCGCTATATGGTACTTACCAATGGAA
This sequence comes from uncultured bacterium, assembly GCA_965652995.1. GTDB lineage: Bacteria > Bacteroidota > Bacteroidia > Chitinophagales > Chitinophagaceae > JAFIGV01. The sequence continues at coordinate 519 of CBFGYQ010000058.1, read as the reverse complement.
CATAGGCAGCATGCAGATTTGTTGTATCAATTATGGACATGAGGATGCAGATTTCCGACCTACAGACGTTGTTGTGCTTACAGGTGTACCCTCCTCATCTGGCTTGAATATTTATCCCAACCCCGCTAAAGATAACCTGACAATACAATACCGGATGAAAACCAAGGATAAAGTTAGTATCTCCGTCTATGATATGATGAGCAGGAAGATGGCTACATGGCAACCGGATATTCAAGACAATACTAAGCTGTGTACCTACAACGTTCCTGCTTCAGCTATCAACTGGCAGAACGGTAATTATCTTATTACAATAAGTAACGGAAAAGAACTTTATAAAAGTAAATTGATAATTATGAAATAAGAATTTATAGGGGCTGACTAAATAACGCAGTGATGCAGAATCTGTTTGAGCATCTTTTCATCAAAATAGTTAGCCCTTTTTTTAAAATAGATTATTATAAAGAACTACTGTTGTCCGACAAACAACTAAAATAAGGATATTTTTTTACGGAAGCCTTA
>CBFGYQ010000057.1:0-9429 GCA_965652995.1 uncultured bacterium | reverse complement strand
GTGCTGGTATTGAGCGTGCGGGTTTTACCTTTGCTATCTCTTACCCTCACCGATACCGAACCACTATAAGTTTGTTTATTATTACTGCTACACTTATCTATACTATAGTATATCTGGCTGTTAAATTCCTCATCACTCCTTTTCTCGTTTCTCAATTCGCTTTCCAGTTTGCGTTTCATTGCAGATTCCGAAGCGTGATAGCAAGTAGTGGTTACATTCAGGGTGCGGTTGTTACCCTTGTTGTTTTTAACGTCTACATAAGCACTGCCGCCATACTGTGCCTGTGTAGATGTAGCAAACAATAGGAATAGTATCATCGCTATATTTGCTTTTAATAATGCTTTCATGTTGTATATGTGTTTTGTTGTTAGAAAAGTATTTAGTGCTTGGATTATTTAAACATATCTTTTTTGATCTCCGGTTTGGGAGTCGCTCCATGCAGTTCTGCTAGATGCATTAGAGCTTTGTGAAATTGTGCTCTGTCAGTATAGTTAGTTGATTTATTAAAGCCAAATCCTACAGCATCCCTATATTCTGAATACTCTGATGAGGAGGTTTTATCTATTAATAAAGCACAATTTTCTCTGAATGTTAGTTGGATAGCATCGCCACTACCATCATTTAAATATGGGTTATCAGTTACATGCATGCTCGCTAAACAATCAAAACTAATTTCCCAAACTTTATAATGAACAGTGTTTTTCTGTGCAGCAATTATTATTTTATTATCTTTTATCTCGCCGGAATAATAGTCGCTTTCAATCATTGGCATTCCATAGTCTTTCAACCAAAGTATCGTTTGCTCCTCGGTCTGTCCAAAAGAAATGGTTGCAATAAAGAGCATCATGCATAAGGTCAATGCGGTTTTTTTAATCATTTTATCTTTTGAGGAAGTACAAAAAAATTAGCCCATTTACGTTGTGTTTTACCATACTACTACCAATAACCTTCTTCTCCTTCAAAGGCAATTTTCGTTAATGACCATTCTTTAAGACCACCGTTTTTTTGCGCACAATTGAAACAACTAGAAGGACGTGCTTCCGAGTTTGCCCTGATATTTTTAGATCCTTTATTTGTTTTGCCGTTGTTGAAGGTTAGGATAAAAGAGATCCGCACCGCTTTGTTGCTGTTGTTTTTGAAATTATAACTTCCAGAACCACCGGACGCGTATTCACATATTTTGATATAGATGTCAGATGCTCTGCCACTGCTTGCTGCAGCTTGCCATTCAGAACACTTATCATTACCGGGAGCAAATGACATAAGAGCGAAGATGCCTGCAAGCAATAAAGCTGCACTCAAGATTTTGTTTTTCATTTTCATGGTCTGTTTTTTTTAAAATGATTATTTTTTTAAAAAATTAATTTTTAAGTACGTATTTACTACTTCATCATCGCCTTCATTTTTGCTATAGGAACAGATGAGGCAGTTAATTTTCCATGATTTAGTACTCGTACTCTAAATTCCCCGATAGCAGATTCTAAAGATTGTCCGGGAATCGTATAGCCGGGAGTACTCGTATTGGGTTTTCTCCTGAATTTGTCAATATCTGCTTTGGTGATTGCAGGTACACTATAGGCATGATGATTAGTTTCATTCCATTTACCATTTATCGTAAACCGAAATTTTTTACTAAACCCTGATTTAGTATGATACACTTCTATTTCTATGCCTTCAATAGTGTAGGGAGAGCCGTCATTTTCAGGGTTGGCATTCCAATTTTTTCCCTTAGCCATATAAGAGAAACTAAAATAAAACTTAGAGAGACCGGCTTCAACGTTATAATTGCCTTCTCCTTGCCCTTCAACAAAGGAAAGATGATATTTAGCTCCTCGGGCAAAAACATCTGTTACCCCAATGGCTTTGGTGTATTCTTTAATCTCGTTTTGTAATACCGTTTCTCTGGAGGCTATCGTTCCAGTACCATATCGCTTCTGTCCAAAACTTAGGTAAGTCGTTAAAAAAAAAAGTTACGAGCAATAGGATTTTTAGTAGGTATTTCATGATTTATGGATGTGTTTTAATGAATAAAAATGTTTTTAACGTTTCAACCTGGGTAAATGGTTAAGAAATTCTATGCATAAAATTAATTCTGGTAATGCGTTATGGTTTATACCTGATTTCAGGTATTTTTGAAACTGTATGTTTAGTAGATACCTTATCTTACTATCTTATACCCTGTTTGGAATATTTTACACTACCTACGGGCAAGCTGTTTCGGAGTTAGCGGTTAATGATGCATCGACTTTTAATTTTACGGACACTAATGTCAAGCAGCAATTCCAGCATGTATATTATTGGATTGATAGGACAGAAAGTCTGTCTCCTAATGAGGTGTATCAAAAATATCAGTCGGGAAGTTTTAAGGCTCTACAGCAATCTGCTATCAGAGAAGGGTTAAATCCGTATCCTTTATGGTTGACATTTGATTCAAAATATATAGGAGATAGAGACAAGACATTTTGGTGGAATTTTTTCACCCATGCAGATTCTGTAATTATTTATCAATGGGAAGCATCAAAAAATGAATGGCTTACTAAGGATAGGCTATCCTATAATGTTCACAGCAATTACAGAAAAGAGTCTATTCGTTTTTTATCTACAGAGATAAAATATAGTCCGAATGAGAGAAAATCATTTTTAGCCAAAATAATTCATCATCATGCTTCGCAAAGTTTTATTCAAGATTTTGATATTCCTAAAAGAGTACTGTTGTGGGAAAAAGATTTTTATTGGTCGGTCGGAGTGTTTGTAGGGTGCAGTTTGATGGTGTTGATTTACAGTTTATTAGTAGGTGCTTTTTCTCAAAGAAAGATATTTTTTGTTTACGCATTATACCTGCTATCTATTATCATGTTATGCCTAAAGGAAGAGCTATTGTCTCCTGTAGCTCCGGAGTGGATTTTCAATTTTTTGTATAGAACCCCTGGTGTCAATATAGTCATATGTTGTTTAGGGCTAAATTTCTACACTATTGCCGAAATCACGCGCATTCAAGAAAAACAAAAAAGGTTGTATAAATTATTTCGGGTCATTGTAAATACTGTGCTAGTGTGGGCATTGATGGCAACCTTTATCTACATGATTTTTTTTGATAAGATCGTTGTAGGTACAATGGGTTTTAATGCTATGTGGTATATGGGATTGGGGATGACATTTTTATTAATGATGATTGTGTTTGTAGTAATTCTATCTGTAGCAAAAAGAAATACTATGCTTCTCAATATTATTGCTGCGTGCCTTATTATTTACTTCAATCCCGGAGGTTATTTTTTGAACTATGAAGGCATTATCAATTATTATGAAATTACTTACCCCAACTATTTCTATTGGGTATTGCTATTAGAGTTTATTGTATTAGGCGGCATACTGTCATGGCAGTACAGTCAAAATATTAAAGAGCAAAAAAAACTTTTAAATGAAAAATCCAATTTTGAAAAAACCCTTTATCAAAGAGAGTTGGAAGCAGAGAAAAAAGAGCGGGAGTTATTGGCACAAGACCTGCATGATGAATTGGGAGGAACATTAAGTGCTATCAAACTATTTGTCGGCAAACATTACAAGAACGATATTTATCTGCAAGAAACAGTACTCAAGGCAAATATAGATGTGAGAGAGTTTTTAGATAAACTATCTGATAAGAACATTCTAGACAAAGGGATATTTATTGCATTGTCTGACAGGATAAAACTTCTGAATAAGATGAACATAGTGCAGTTTAGTTTGCAATACTATGGAGGTGAACAAGATATTCCCGAAGACGATTATGTCAACCTTTTTTGGATTGCCAACGAGCTTTTTTCAAACATTTTGAAACATTCCAAAGCAAAAGAAGCAACCGTACAAATATTTGTTGATGAAGAGCAATATACATTAGTGGTTGAAGATGATGGAATAGGTATGATGGAAAATAGTACCACCTCAAAAGGGATGGGGCTTGGTAACATAGAAAGAAGACTGAAGAAAATGGGTGATGCAAACATTCATGTATCCGGTAATAGTGAAGGTACTACTGTAATTCTTACAAAAAACTTAACAACATGATTCGTATTGCCTGTATTGATGATCATCAGCTTTTTTTGGAAGGATTGTCTAAACTACTAGACGATAGAAAAAACTTTCATGTAGTAGGAATATATCACGATCCAAAAGAATTTTTGCATGCCTATAATAATATGGAGATAGATGTGATTACATCTGATGTAGAAATGCCGTCTATGAGTGGAATGGAATTATGCAAAATTATCAAACAACGAACCCCTAAAGTAAAACTGCTTTTTATATCTATGTTTGAAACACGCAAAGTGATTCAAAAGGCTCAAAAAGCTGGTGCAGATGGATTTGTTTCTAAAAATATAGAACCCAATGAATTGATTATTGCAATTAAAAATATCATTAATGGGCACACATACTTTCAGTCACCTTTAACTCATCTAAAGGTTGTGGATACCGTCACGCCATCTGCATTACTATTAACCAAAAGAGAAAAGGAAATAATAATATTGGTAAAAGAAGGCAACACTTCCAAAGAAATAGCACAGTTGCTCCATATCAGCGAATACACTGTTGAAACACATCGTAAGAATATTTTTAAAAAGTTGAAAATTACATCTTTACAAGAACTTATCAGTTTTGCTTTTGCACATCTTAGTTGCTGATTATGTGAATGGTGAAACCTTTTAATTTGCTTACAGTTGATCAGATTTTTTTCATCACATTTGATGCTATGAATATTTTCATCGTTGTTACCGCATTTGTACTTCTATTCTTATTTATTTCATTGTATAGAAAAAACAGAACAACAAGTTTCATTCTACCAAAAGCTCAATGAAAACAACAAACAGGTTTTTGAAGAAAGAGTACGGAGGTTTTTAGCTCATACTGTAATAAAAGGCATTGGTACAGAAGTAACAGATGCTGATAAGGTTTTTGTGGCTGCTGGTGCTATCATTCCCATTTTTGCGTTTCCTGATTGGGAGTATAGAAATATAGATGAGGTCTTGATTTACAAAAACACATTCAATAAAGATTTCTCACAAACAAAAGATGAACGTAACATATTAGGAATGGTAGGTGATAGTGTGATGAACAATACCATGTCATTTCACAACAGGCATTACGCAGTAGCTTTCAAGCGAATAATGGACACAATACTGCCATTCATGAGTTTGCACATTTGTTGGATAAAGCTGATGGAAGTGTGGACGGCATTCCTGAATATTTGATGACGCGTAAAGAGATAACTCCATGGCTTGCACACATCAAAAAACAAATTGATCGTATGCGAACCTTTTCATTCACACACGAAAAAAATCTAATAATTGTAATGGGTGGCTGAGCTTGTCGAAGCCTTGTCAATTGTTTATTTCGACAAGCTCAATAAACTTTTTTGATGCTTTATTTCAATAATTCCCCCTTTGTGCGGTAGGCTTTAAAATGCAAATCACGCGCGATGGGGGAAAGTTGTGTTTATACATGGCAATACTTTTAGGCTAAATAATTTCCTTATGAAAAGCCTCTTGTTGATAGCCTCATTTTTCGTGATAAGCAGTAGTTGTATAGCACAAAATTTTTCCATTTCCGGTGTTGTAAAAGATAAGGAAAACAAGCCGCTGGAAGGAGCTACTATTGTCCTATTAAAAGATAGTAATCATGTAGTAAAAACAGAAGCAAGCAAATCGGGAGGTGTATTTGAGTTGGAAAATGTTCCGGTAGATGTTTATTTGTTGAAAGTGTTGCTGGGTGGCTATACAACTTACACAAAAGAAAATTTAAAAGTAAACGACAATATAAGATTGGGAGATATAGTAATGACTGTAGGTTCGCAAGAGTTGAATGAAGTAGCTGTAAGAGCGCAACGTCCGTTGATAGAAATAAAACCTGATAAACTTATACTAAATGTCGATAACAGTATTACCAGCGCAGGTTCTTCCGCAATGGATATTTTGCAAAAAGCACCGGGCGTTCGTGTGGATCAAAACGACAATATTTCTTTGAAAGGTAAGAGTGGGGTGATGATTTGGATGGATGGAAAACAAACACCACTTTCCGGAGCCGATCTCGCGAATGTTTTAAAAAGTATGCCTGCAAATTCCATTGATAAAATTGAAATAATTTCTAATCCCGGTGCACGATACGATGCCGCAGGAAATGCAGGTATCATCAATATAAAAACCAAAAAAGATCAGCGTATGGGTTTGAATGGTACGGCTACGTTTTCTTATGGACAAGGAGTCTATCCTAAATACAGCGCAGGTTTAAACATGAATTATAGAAATAAAAAATTTAACGCATACGCTAGTTACAACTACGCAGAGCGATATTGGTTCAATCACTTGATGCTTGATAGAAAGTTTTTAGATGCCGGTAACAATGATGTACAGCAATTTCGCTACGATCAAGATAATTATGCAGTATTCGATTTCAAAAACCATATTGCTAACGGAGGATTCGACTACTCTATTTCTAAAAACACTACCATCGGTCTATCAGGAAGTCTCAGTACAAATCGTTTTAATCCCCAAGCAGACAACTCTTCGCGAGCATTAGACGGGAATGACCATTTGTTGTATTATTTCAAGACCACCGGTAGACACAAAAATTATTATTACAATTATTCTGCTAATGCATTTCTTCGCCACTCATTCGATAGTACTGGAAGAGAGCTAAGTGTGGATACAGACTATGCAGCTTTTGGAAATCAGAGTAATCAGAGTTTTATTACAACCTACACTACTGCATCGGGAAGTGCTTATTTACCTGATTATTTCCTCAAAAGTGATCTGAGTGGCAAGACTGAAATTAAATCTATTAAAGCAGATTATTCACATCCGGTGAATAGCAGTTTTAAAGTAGATGTAGGTGCAAAATCAAGTTTTGTATTGGCTGATAATGAACCCTTATTCTATGAGAAAGTAAATGGCAATTACGAACTTGATCCTAAACGCACTAATCATTTTATCTATAATGAAAATATAAATGCAGCTTATATAAATACTAATAAAGAATGGAAGAAATGGGCAACACAAATTGGTATGAGATTAGAGAATACCAATGCGAAATGGGAACAAAGAACTACCAATCAAAACTTTGATACAAGCTACACACAACTATTTCCAAGCATTGCAGCACAATATCATGTTAATCAACAAAATGATTTAGGACTTACGCTTAGTAGAAGGATTGAACGTCCAGGTTATTGGCAACTTAATCCATTCAAATATTTTATTGACAAAACCACTTATCGAGAAGGTTACCCTTATCTCTATCCAGCGTCTTATTATTCAGCAGAACTTTCACATACTTACAAACAACGTTTTATTACGTCTTTCTCTTACGGCATCAATAAAGGCAGAATTACAGAAGTGATACAACCTAGCGATACGGAAGACAGCGTTACAGTGCAGACAAATAAAAATTTGGATGAAATGCTTTTTATTGGATTAAATGGGTCATATCATTTTCAAATCACAAAATGGTGGAGTAATGTCACCAACTTCAATGCTTACTATGCTCATTACAAAGGAAACATTGCTAACACGCCACTTAACAACGGCCGTCCAACTTTCGATATTAATACGAATAACTCATTTTTACTTCCGAAAAATTGGTCTGCCGAATTAGGCGGTTGGTATCAGGCGAGACAACTTTATGGCTACATGGATTTGCGACCAACATGGATGCTGAATTTTGGCGTGCAAAAACATTTATTTAATAAGCAAGCTACTATTCGTGTAAATGTTCAAGATGCTTTTTGGACGGGTTATCCACGTGCCACAAGTATTTATACAGGTTATCGTGAAGATTTCATAGCAGAGCGAGAAACACGCACAGTTAATATCGCATTTACTTACCGCTTTGGGAACAGCAAAGTATCTCCTATCCGCAGACATAGAAGTGGAGCAGAAGAAGAGAAAAGCAGGGCGAATAATAATGGAGCATAAAGATTTCGCTCAATGTACTTTGTTTGTCCTTAGAATTTCTATTAGCTAAAATGGTTATTTACATATTCTTTAACCATTCGGCTATTAGCTTTGCATCCTCATTCTTAGAAATGAAACCCTCAAGAATAATAACACTGTTTCTGATTGTCTGTTTTGCATTCGCGCTCAACATGAAGGAAACCGTCTTGAGAACGTACCACACACGACCTGTTCCCAATAAAGCGGCTACCATTCATACTTCAAAAATTTCAGATTTTTCAACACATTTTGTCGCTATAGAAATAGAAGAGGTTACTGAAGATGAACTACACTCGCTCGTTAAAAAAGCAGTTTGTTCTAATTACAAAATTTCTTTTCAATCTTTTGTTTCGGTAATAATAGCTGATGCTGATCGACCTCAAGGGCATTCATTTTCTGAACAATATTCATCTTATTTTCCTCCTGAGAAATATATTTTCCAGCAGGTTTTTCGCGTCTGATTTTTGGCTGACTTCGCTTTAACGTCACTTCATAACTAATGATGTAGGCGTTTCATCGCGATTGTTCTTTTTCGCACGTTCTACAAAAAGTGTTTGCTGCTTTTTGTCGTAGCCAATTATCATTTTCTCAAATCTTCTATCAAATAAAAAATTTAATGAACAGAATAGCATCGCTTGTCGGTCTTTGCAGTGTCTTGGTGTGGACTGCAAGTTGCAACTCTCATAACAAAGAGCATAAAACATTAGAAAAATTTCCTGTAACGACACCTATAAAGCTAGATACAACCTACATAAAAGAATATGTTTGTCAGATACGTTCCATTCAGCATATCGAATTGCGAGCATTGGAGAAAGGTTATATTGACAAGATTTATGTAGATGAAGGACAGTTTGTAAGAAAAGGACAATTGCTCTTTCAGATACGTCCCGCGATTTACAGAGCAGAAGCAGAAAAGGCGCAGGCAGAAGTGAATTATGCAAGTGTAGAATTTTCGAACACTAAGCGACTTGCAGACAGCAACATCGTTTCCAACAATGAACTGAAACTTGCGAAAGCCAAACTGGATAAGGCAAGAGCAGAGCTTTCATTAGCGAAAACACATCTCAATTTTACAGAAGTACGTGCACCATTTGATGGTATTTTAGATCGCTTCAATGTACGGTTGGGGAGTTTGATAGATGAAGGAGAATTGCTCACATCCCTATCAGATAACAGCAAAATGTGGGTGTATTTTAATGTGCCTGAAACGGAATATTTGGACTATGCTACCAAAGCAAAATCAGATACAGATGTAGCTGTCAATCTTCAAATGGCGAATGGCGAAGTGTTTGAACACATTGGAAAAATAGAAACGATAGAAGGAGAATTTAATAACGAAACCGGCAACATCGCTTTCAGAGCCACCTTTTCTAATCCTAATAAAATATTACGTCACGGCGAAACGGGCAATATTCTCATGCCTGTACAACTCAAAAATGCACTCATTATTCCACAAGAAGCCACTTTC
>CBFGYQ010000056.1:0-9476 GCA_965652995.1 uncultured bacterium | reverse complement strand
CATAAGAATTAAACAAACTCAACAAGTAAAAACCTTTCCTACATTTACCGACCAAAAAATTTACTTATTCATCATGACACCTGATATCATCAAATTTGGCACCGACGGTTGGCGTGCTATTATCGCGAAAGATTTTACCGTTTACAACGTGGCTCGTGTAAGTGCGGGATTAGCAAAATGGCTGAATGGAAATGGAAGTGGTGCAACTGTAGTAGTCGGTCACGATTTTCGCTTTGGTGGTGCAATGTTTACAGAAACCGTTGCGAAAGTGCTTTGTGCAAATGGCGTGAAGGTACTCTTAGCAAAAGGAGCCATCAGCACACCGATGATATCGTATGGTGTATTAGCATTGAAAGCGCAACAAGGTGTAGTGATAACAGCTTCACATAATCCGCCTTCTTATAATGGCTACAAATTAAAGGGTGCACATGGTGGACCATCAAGCCCTAAAGACATTGCGGCCGTAGAAGCGTTGATACCTGAAGAATATTCTTATAAAGAAGAAACTTTAGAGTATTGGGAACAAAAAGGAATGCTGGAGTATGTGGATTTGGAAGCGATGTACATTTCTTACCTGCAAACAAAATTTGATTTTGACGCATTAAATAAGTCACCTTTCAAAATGGCCTATGATGCGATGTATGGTGCAGGACAAGATGTGGTACGCAAACTTTTGCCTAATGCAGTTTTATTGCATTGCGAAAACAACCCGGGCTTCATGGGACAAGCACCGGAGCCATTAGATAAAAACCTGCAAGAACTTGCTAAGACGATGCGCGACACTCCTGAGTTAAAAATAGGTTTGGCTACCGATGGCGATGCGGACAGAATTGGTCTGTATGATGAAGATGGAAATTTTGTGGATGCACATCATATCCTATTGCTACTTGTGCATTACTTATACAAATACAAAAACATGACTGGAAAGGTAGCCATAGCTTTTTCTGTAACGGATAGAGTGAAGAAAATGTGTGAGGCTTACGGATTACCGGTTGAAGTAACTCCGATCGGTTTTAAATACATCAGCGAGATCATGGTGAATGAAGATGTGCTAGTTGGCGGTGAAGAAAGTGGTGGTATAGCTGTGAAAGGGCATATCCCTGAACGTGATGGTATTTATGATGGTTTGTTATTGTACCAATTCATGACAGAAACAGGAAAGACGCTGAAAGAATTGATACAAGAAGTATATGATATAGTAGGTGCATTTGTATATGAAAGGAATGATTTGACTCTTGAGAACTCAAAAAAAGAAAACATCATCACTACAGCACAAGAAGACGGCTATCAAAAATTTGGGAAGTACGGTTTTACTCGTCGCGAAACTATAGATGGTGTAAAATATCACCTGGAGAACGGTGGTTGGATCATGTTGCGTGCATCGGGTACAGAACCACTACTTCGCATTTATGCCGAAGGGAACAGCAAAGAAGAAACATTGGATATTTTGGAAAACGTGAAAAAGGAGGTCTTGTAAAGATTACTCCATAACAATAGATATTAAATCCGATTATTTTATAATTTTTTTAAAATAGTCGGATTTTTGTATTTTAAAAATTGTTAATTTAACAATCAAAAAATATATCATGAAAAAAATAGCTCTATTGTTATCGAATATTGCCTTGTCTTCTGTGGCTATGGCCCAGATCTCCCTTACAGGATCGAATCCTTTTTATAATCAAGATTTTAATGCTTTAGACATTACCAACGTTAGTAGTAGTAACTTGCCTTTAGGTTGGAGTATTTTTGAATATGGGACTAGTGCCAATGCCAATAATCAGTATAAAGGAGATGCCGGAACAGGTACTAGTGGCGACACATACAGCTATGGAGTTAGTAATGCAACGGAAAGAGCATTAGGCTCTTTGGCTTCCAACACGCTAAGTACCATGTACGGTGCAACCTTTATTAATAATACCGGTGGAACTATTACTGGACTTACAATTACCTACACAGGAGAACAATGGCGATTTGGATCAACCGGAAGAACGAATGTTGATTCTCTACGTTTTCTATACAGCATAGTAGCAACTTCAGTGTCTGATACTACTTCTGCAAATTGGACTGAGGATCTCACACTACTTTTCACAAGTCCGAATATTTCAGGAACAGCGGGAAGCCTTGATGGAAATTTGACAACAAATCAAACCTCGAAAACTGGGACAATTCCTTTGAATGTTAGTATTGGCGGCACATTTATTATAAAATGGTGGGACAAAAACATTGTTGGTATAGATGATGGTTTAGCTATAGATGATATTTCAATTAGTTTCACAACTAGCACACCTCCTACTCCTACTTATCCTCCTACAATAGTATCAACGACTCCTGCTGATAATGCTAACAATGTATCAATAGCTACAAATAGCATCTCTATTACTTTCGACAGACAAGTATCTACGACAAACGGTACTGGAAGCTTGATAATAAGCAATGAAACCGACCAAACAACTCAAACATACACGCTGCCTTCATCAGATATAACTGTAAATGGCTACACTGCAACTATTGCAAATGTTGTTCTTGCACAAAGCAAAGTTTACCATGTGACCTTCGATTCTACCATGTTTGATACAGCAGGTTTCATTGGTGTTGGGATTTACGATACTACAGCGTGGAATTTTTCTACAACAACTATAACTCCACCGCCACCTCCTGACACTTTTTTAAATGAAAGCTTTGATGTTTCATGTCCGACAGGTTTGCCCACTCGTTGGAGTAAATTTAGTGTTGCCGGTAGTCAAGAATGGAACTGCCACAGTTTTGGATATAATAATACGCCTGCATTCTACATGAATGGTTATCAAAACGGTAATAATGTGAATGAAGATTGGCTAATCACTCCACAACTTGACCTTAGTGCTATCCCTAATGCCCACCTATATTTTCGTGCATTCAAAAAATTTGTAGGAGATGATATAAAAGTTCTTGTTTCTAATAACTATAACGGTAGTTCTGATCCAAGTGTTTCAACATTTGTATGGAATGATTTGGGTGTTAATTTTTCTAACATTGATACAAACTGGAATATTTACACTGCTTATCTCAATAATTATACAAGTACACCGCTACATATTGCCTTCAAGTATACTTCTACTGCTGTTGATGGTGCACAATGGAAAATAGATGATGTAGAGGCTAAATCCTTTATCATGAATGTTGTCCATACTAACAAGCAATCACTAGAATTTTGGGTATTAGGAAAAGCTTCTCAAAACGAACTTACTCTTGGTTGTAATCTTAAAGCAGGTAATTACCATCTGTCAATCTATGATTTAGCAGGCATACAAGTTTTTGTTGAGTCACTTAGTATTTCTACTGGCATTCAACAAAAAACAATTTCTGGGTTCAACCTTACCCGTGGCATGTACATAATTAAATTAGACAACCGTAAAGAATTTGGAACCCTAAAACTAATTGTCGAATAATTGTCATTTTTTAAAATACAGCTACGAGTACCGCTTTAGAGGCGAGGTTTTTATATTATCTCTAACAGCTATTTCATTATTTTGCCGCCATGAAAAAATTATTATTGCTATTGTCGTTGAGTGTTATTGGTTTTTCATCTCATGCACAGAGTATTTCAGAGCAGGGTTGCGGCACACCTCCACCATCTGAAGAAGATATGCAGCAAATTAGAGATTTTGTAGCTACAGGGATTTCTGCTAAGGCAAGAGCAAAAACTACTGCTGTTGACAGTATTCCACTTACGATTCATATTGTAGGTCAGAATGATGGTTCCGGATATTATGACATCAATACATTGTTTCCACTTATTTGTAACCTAAATACACAATACACACCGGTTGGATTTTATTTTTTCATTGCTTGGCCTATTCGTTACATAAATAATACAAATTTTTACGACCACAATATTGGTGGTGGTTATCAAATGATGTTGGGCAACAATGTGCCTAATACCGTGAATGTATACTTTGTTGATGACCCTGCTGGAAATTGTGGTTATTTCTATAAACCGGGTAACGCAGTTGCTATTGCTAAAAGCTGTGCTTCTGCAAATAGTACAACTGTAACACATGAGTTAGGACATTTTTTCAACTTGCCTCATACATTCCTTAAATGGGAAGGCGGCACCCCTTCAGCTGCTGATCAGGAAAATGTAGCACGTACAGGAGCTAATGCTAATTGCAACTCAACAGCGGACTTATTTTGTGATACTCCTCCTGATTACATTAGCAATAGATGGAATTGTCCTTATACCGGTACTCAACTTATGGATCCAACCGGAGCGACTTTTACTCCAGACGGTACATTCTACATGTCTTATTCAAATGATGCTTGCCAAAATAAGTTTAGTACGCAACAAATTGGTGCAATGCAAAACAATTTGTACGGTGTACGCACCGACTTATTTACTGGGGCATATCCTGTTTATTCAGCCATGTCAGTTCCTGTAATTACAGCTCCTGTTAGTGTAATGTATAGTAACACGAAAACTGTCTCTTGGAACCCCGTACCCGGAGCTGAGTATTATCTTGTAAAAATATCTACACAGGCTAACCCAAGTTTAGTACAGCAAGAGGCATTAACTAGTACTACGTCACTTAACGTAACTATTAATTTATTTCCCGGTACAAACTATCTCGTTACCATCACGCCATACAGCGGTAAAAATGTATGCGGCACAATGACGGCTTCTCAAGTATTTACTTATAGCACCGCAACAAGCATTAATGATATTGACATCTCCAATACAAACTTTACGATAGCACCAAATCCTGCTAGTGATAATGTATCCATAGCTGTAGCCGACCTTAAAAAAGGTGAATACCAACTACAAATAATGTCGATGACAGGACAAGTTGTAAAACAAACACATTTCGCACATTCAGGTGGTAATGCAAATACTAGCTTGCAGCTAAATGAATTAAGCAATGGAATTTATAGCATTAAGCTTTCAGGTGGTGGTATTACTGCCGTTAAAAAATTGGTTATACAACACTAATTCTAGTAACCTCATTTTTTTGAAGATCGGCTCCTATCAGAGTCGATCTTTTTTAATTAGTTGCTACAAAAGCACTGCTCAAATACAAGACATTCCTGTCTTACCTTTGCAGCCTGTTTAATAATCTACAATACATCTGTCTAAACAAACATGACTACAATAAAACCTTACTTGCGACTGAGCGGTTTAGAGCCTTTAGTTGTTCGTCCTGAAACTAATTTTATAAACGTAGGTGAACGAACTAACGTAACCGGTTCTAAAAAATTCGCTCGGCTCATTCGAGAGAACAAATATGAAGAAGCGCTTTCCGTAGCACGTCAGCAAGTGGAAGGCGGTGCACAGATCATAGATGTGAATATGGATGATGCGCTGTTGGATGGTGAGCTTGCGATGACCACTTTCATCAATCTACTACAAAGCGAACCGGACATTGCTAAAATACCTGTGATGTTGGACAGCTCTAAGTTTTCCATCATTCTAGCAGGGTTGAAATGCATTCAGGGAAAATGTGTGGTGAATTCTATTTCATTGAAAGAAGGCGAAGAAAAATTTATTGAACAAGCACAAATTTGTTTAGCATTTGGCGCATCTGTTATCGTCATGGCATTTGACGAAAATGGACAAGCAGATACTTTGCAGAAACGAGTTGACATTTGCGAACGTGCTTATAAAATCCTTACCGAACAAGTTGGTTTTCATCCACAAGACATCATTTTCGATCCCAACATTTTTGCGATAGCAACGGGAATTGAAGAACATAATAATTACGCGTTAGATTTTATAGAAGCCACGCGCATCATCAAAGAAAAAATGCCATTGACCAAAGTGAGTGGTGGTGTGAGTAATGTATCATTTTCGTTTAGAGGGAATGATACAGTACGTGAAGCGATACATGCCGTGTTCCTTTACCATGCAATAAAAGCAGGTATGGATATGGGCATTGTAAATGCAGGCCAGTTGGAAGTGTATGACGAGATAGAACCGGAACTTAGAGAGCTGTGCGAAGATGTTGTACAGAATAGAAGACCTGATGCCACGGAACGTTTGGTAGCATTTTCTGAAACGGTAAAAGCAAAGGGTAAAGAAGTAAAAAAAGATGATGCATGGCGAAATGCAGAAGTCGAAGAACGCCTGAGACACGCGCTCGTGAACGGTATCACAGATTATATAGATGAAGACACGGAAGAAGCACGACAAAAATATCCAAAGCCATTGAATGTGATCGAAGGTCCGCTGATGGACGGAATGAATGTAGTGGGCGATCTTTTCGGTAGTGGCAAAATGTTCCTCCCACAGGTGGTGAAGAGTGCGCGCGTGATGAAGAAAAGTGTTGCGTATCTCACACCGTTTATTGAAGAAGAAAAAAAACTAAACCCTACTGCGCAACAGGGGAATGTCCCTAAAATATTATTGGCGACAGTAAAAGGTGATGTGCATGATATTGGTAAGAATATTGTTGGTGTAGTGCTTGGTTGTAATGGTTATGATATTGTAGACTTGGGTGTGATGGTACCGGCAGATAAGATTTTGGAAGCTGCAGAAAAAGAGCAAGCAGATATTATTGGGTTGAGTGGATTGATAACGCCTTCTTTAGATGAAATGGTGCATGTGGCTAAAGAGATGAAACGTCGCAACATGAAACAGCCTTTGTTGATTGGTGGTGCAACAACTTCTCGTACACATACTGCGGTAAAAATTGCTCCTGAATATGATAATGGTGTAGTGTATGTGTTAGATGCAAGTCGAAGTGTAACAACTGCAGGAAGTCTTTTAAGTCAAGAACAAAAAACAAATTTCTTAGACGGCACAAAGACCGAATATGAAAAACTGCGTACTGACTTTGCAAATAAGAAAACAGTAAAACAATATATCTCTTTTGCAGATGCGCAAAACAATCCTGTAAAAATTGATTGGGAAAATTACACACCTCCAGTGCCAACATTCACAGGTACGAAGATTTTTGATGATTATGATTTGAATGAGATACGTGAATACATTGATTGGGGGCCGTTTTTCATAGCTTGGGAAATGAAAGGAAAATATCCGGCGATACTTTCTGATCCACACGCAGGTACAGAAGCTACAAGGCTTTTCAATGATGCTAATGCGATGCTAGATAAGATCATTGTTGAAAAATGGTTGACGGCAAAAGGCGTTGTAGGTTATTGGGAAACATTGAAAATTGCTCCTGATACGATTGTAATAAAAGATGAAAATGGAAAAGAGCTTACCGCTTTACAATCACTTCGCCAACAAATAAAGAAAGCAGCAGGGCAACCGAATTTTTCACTTTCCGATTTTATAAAACCGAATGCGAAAGACTATATGGGAGCATTTGCTGTAAGTATTCATGGTATAGAACCTCATCTTAAAAACTTCATTGCACAGCATGATGATTATAACAAGATCATGTTGCAAGCAATGGCAGATAGATTAGCAGAAGCATTTGCGGAAGTCTTGCACAAGCGCACACGTAAAGAATTTTGGGGATATGTAAAAGATGAAAGTCTCACGAACGAAGAATTGGTAAAAGAAACCTATCAAGGTATTCGTCCTGCACCGGGCTACCCTGCATGTCCCGACCATACAGAGAAATACAAATTGTTTGACTTGCTTAATGCTACGGAAAATGCAGGCATAACTCTTACGGAAAGTTTAGCGATGTACCCGGCAGCAAGTGTATGCGGCTGGTATTTCAGTCATCCGCAAAGCACGTATTTCGGTGTAGGCAAAATTACGCAAGACCAATTGCAAGATTATGCAAAGAGAAAAGGCATGAGTGAAGAAGAAATTGGAAAGTGGTTGTCGCAGAATTTGGAGGAGTAGTTGTTGTGGCTACTTTTTCGCGTTATTGCGAGGAGAAACGACGAAGCAATCTCACAAAACACGCTTGCTGTTCGGGATGTTAGCACAACGCATCCCGAACTCATGATAAAGCGGATTTGTAATCCGCATATACTCCACACAAGAAAAGCCCAATAGAAATCCAAGCCATGAACGGTGCCAACGCCGCAAAAGCTTCATATGCATTCTACAGCTCGGACAACAAAAAATACTACTTTTCGACTACGCTATGTGGTATTTTTTGCCAAGAAAAAACAAGACTTTAATATTGCAAAAAGTAATAAGCAAAAGAAAGTATGAAGACTTTTGAAGAACTTTTAGATAAAGAATACGGTAGTCCGGGAAGTAAAAAACGCAATGCTTTTGAGACTCAGTCATGGTTGTATGCAGTTAGCGGCATGATAAAAGACGCACGGAAGGAAGCAGGTCTTACACAAGAGCAACTAGCAACAAAGCTTGGTACGAAAAAGTCGTATATTTCAAGATTGGAAAACGGCAAATGTGATTTACAACTTTCTACTTTGTATCGTGTTTTTGAAGAAGGTTTGGGTAGGAAAATAAATATTGTAATAGACTAAAAAATGGGGCAATACAGTATAGGAGAAGCGATAAATATGCTGCTTGAAAAAAGCAAGTGGAAACATAAAGTGACTGAGCTACGCATGCAACAAGAATGGGAAGCCATTACCGGAAAAACCATTGGCAAATACACACGCAATATTTTACTGAATGGAGATGTACTTACTGTTTTCACTGATGTGGCTGCTTTGAAACAAGAACTCTACTTCGGCAAGCAACAATTGATCGATACCATCAACGAATATTTTAAAGAAACGGTAGTGAAGGATATCATTGTTAAATAACAAGAAAGAAATCCAAGGTTCAAATTCCAAATTCCAGTCCTGTAATATTTACTTATCTAATTACCTTAATATTCCATTTCACAACTTATCAATCAATTCGCTCCAACAAGCAATTTCATAAGTAGGTTTTTCATCGTGTTTTATTCGATGTGGATTGTAATACACTTGATCCCATCCTGCTTTACTAGCACCTAGAATATCTATATCCAATGCATCTCCCAACATCAAACTTTCATTTGCTATTGCTCCTGTGGTTTTTAGAGAATAAGAAAATATTTCAAGATGAGGTTTGAGGCTGTTGCTTTTTTCTGATGTAATGACATTCTTAAAATAGTGTGCAATACCCGAATGTTCCAGCTTCTGCCACTGCGTAGTTTCAAAACCATTAGTGATGAGATGCATTTCGTAACGGTTTTTGCAACTGTCTAATAATTCTTTAGCAAAGGGTAAAAGACGTGTTTGTGAAGGAAGTATCATCAAATATGTATCGCTCATCTGATGTGCCAAAGCTGTGTCTGCTACCTTGTGATCTAATAAGGTCAACCACATTCGTTTCCAACGCAATTCTTCTCGTTTTATATAACCGTTGCGAAAACGTTCCCACAACCTATTGTTATGCCCACTATAAATTTCATGAAATGAATCAAAATTCTCAACGCCCTTTTCGATAAGGTTATATTCATTATAAAGTACACGCATGGTTTCTTCTGAATTTTTATCAAAATCCCAAATGGTATGATCCAAATCGAAAAAGAGGTGTTTATACTTGTCTTTCATAGCTGTGCGAAAATAGGACTATTGAT
>CBFGYQ010000055.1:0-9635 GCA_965652995.1 uncultured bacterium | reverse complement strand
ATGTTGCAGCTTTTAGCGAAAGGTGACGATCCATTTACAGGGGGTAGAGAGTATTACAATCATCCTAACATTCGCAGGGAAAATTATCCCACAATCATTCACCAAAGCAGTGCTACGGGTATGCAGGTCATTCCTACTACAGGTATTGCACAAGGTATTCAATATAGAGAGCAGCAAAACTTGGGCAATTATGAAGTTCCTCCGGTTGTAATATGTTCGTTGGGTGATGGAAGTGTGACGGAAGGAGAGGTAAGTGAAGCATTTCAATTTGCTGCATTACATCAATTGCCCATTATTTATTTGGTACAAGACAATGATTGGGGTATATCGGTGAGTAGCGATGAGGCTCGCTCTATGGATGCCTATGAATATGCTGCAGGCTTTAAAGGATTGGAACGTGTACGAGTGAACGGAAGTGATTTCAAAGACAGTTATAAAACAATGTCTTACACGATTGATTGGGTAAGGAGAGAAAGAAGACCAGTATTGATACATGCGAAAGTTCCATTGTTGGGGCATCATACATCAGGTGTAAGAAAAGAATGGTATCGTACTAATGAAGACTTAGAGCAACATGGCAAAGACGACCCCGGACCAAAACTTAGAAAAACATTATTGGAAAGTGGCGTAAAGGAATCACTGCTTAACAAAATTGAAGAAGAAGAAAAAGAATTTGTTGCTCGTGAATTTGATGCTGCTGTAGCTGCACCGGATCCCGATCCTTCTACAGTCTCAGACCATGTATTTGCCCCAGTGAAGATAACGGAAGAAACAGGTAATCGCACGCCGGAAGGAAAAGAGAAAGTTGTGATGGTAGATGCGGCACTTCACGCTGTGGAAGAAATTTTACAAGAATATCCTGAGGCCCTTTTTTACGGGCAAGATGTAGGGAAACGATTGGGGGGTGTATTTCGCGAAGCAGCTACACTTGCTGATAAGTTTGGTGATGAGCGTGTATTTAACACAGCTATTCAGGAAGCATATATCATTGGCTCTACTGTAGGTATGAGCGCTGTTGGACTAAAACCAATTGTAGAAGTACAGTTCGCTGACTATATATATCCGGGCATTAATCAACTTGTAACGGAGATCAGTAAGTCTTGTTATCTCAGCTGTGGCAAGTTTCCTGTGTCATGTATAGTGCGTGTGCCAATAGGTGCTTACGGTGGTGGAGGTCCTTATCATAGCGGTAGTGTAGAAAGCACATTGGCAACTGTTAAAGGCATTAAAATAGCCTATCCAAGCAATGCTGCGGATTTAAAAGGTTTAATGAAGGCAGCTTTCCTAGACCCTAATCCGGTAGTGATGTTGGAGCATAAGGGTTTGTATTGGAGTAAAGTTCCCGGTACAGAAGATGCAAAAACTGTTGAGCCTGATAAAGATTATGTTTTGCCTTTTGGTAAAGGATTATCTGTATTGCAAGCTACCGAAGAAGCAATAGAAAATGGTGAATCTATGTGTATTATCACTTATGGTATGGGCGTGCATTGGGCAAAGAATGCTGCTAAAGAATATTCCGGTCGTGTAGAAGTGATAGATTTACGAACCATTTTCCCTTTAGATGAAGAGTTGATTTATGAAACAGTGAAAAAACATGGAAAATGTTTAGTGCTTACAGAGGAACAATTACATAATTCTTTTTGTGAAGCAACAGCAGGTAGAATTGCACAAAACTGTTTCTCTTACTTAGATGCACCTGTGCAAACAATGGGCGCACTTAACTTGCCCGCTGTACCTATGAATATGGGCTTAGAGGCTGAAATGCTCCCCAATGCTACCAAAGTGGCTCAAAAAATCGGAGAATTACTTTCTTATTAATATCATCAACATTTTACCCAATGAAAAAAACAATCAATGCTAGTGCTGCTATTTTACTCACTTCAACAATATTCATGACTGCTTGTTCTTCGTCTAAGAAAACAAGTTCGGAACCCGTTACCAGAAAGAAAAATGAAATTGAAGTGAGACATTATTCTGCAGCGGAATTGGAAGAAGGTAAAACTATTTGGCAATCAAGTTGCGACCGTTGCCATAAGCTTTATAAACCTGAAAGTTATACGAAAACACAGTGGGAAAAAATACTGCCCCGCATGGTAAAACGCTCTAAGTTGGATATGGAGCAAGGTGGTAAAGTAAGGGGATATTTAATGTCTTTAGCAAAATCTTAATTCCTTACTCACCAACCCTCTTTAACAGCATTTTTTATTTGGTCTCCATTTTTGGCACGAGAATGGATTATAGCCTTATGTCGTTCATTAAAACAAACGAAGTAAGCTATGAAAAAGATAATAATGGGAGCAGTACTATTTTTGTCACTTGCCTTTGCAACTACAAGCACCGAAGCTCAAGGTAGATACACTAAACAAAATCAAAAACAACGTATCCACGAAGGTGTAAGACATGGCAAACTTACAAGAAGTGAAGCGCGCAATTTGCGAATGGAACAAGCACGTATCACAAAGATGAAACGAATGGCTTGGGCTGATGGGCGACTATCTCCAAAAGAAAGAATAATGATAGCTAATGCGGAACGCAGAGCAAACCGTAATATCTATCTGCAAAAACATGATCGTCAGACTAGGTTCTAGTACCTCTTTTAGGCGTTCACTATGAAGACAAGGCTTGCATCGGATGCGAGCCTTTCTTATTTCTAATGACTCACCATTTTTCTACCCTTTTTTATAGAACATCACACCCTAAATCACCTGTGAAATAAATGCTTTCCGAGAGTTGAGGAGCTACCTTTATTAAACATTAAATCTCAGTTCTTATGAAAAAAAATAGCGTTATTTTCTGTGGAATTTTACTTCTGATATTGACATTCTCATCTTGCAAAAAAGATGGAGATTCAGCTGTTCCATCAACAAGAGGGGCAAGCATCAATATCATGAACTTATGTATTGATTGCGGTGAAGTAAATAGTATAATAAGCAGTATAGATGATAATTTTTCCAACAAGTTGAACTATTTAAGTAAGACCAGTTATTTCACAATAGAAGCGAAGCCCTATACAATTGCATTCAACAATATA
Source organism: uncultured bacterium (assembly GCA_965652995.1). Classification (GTDB taxonomy): domain Bacteria; phylum Bacteroidota; class Bacteroidia; order Chitinophagales; family Chitinophagaceae; genus JAFIGV01. The sequence continues at coordinate 6,604 of CBFGYQ010000055.1, read as the reverse complement.
GGGCCTGCGAAAAAGATAGCTAGTAGAGAAATAGTGCTAGTCCAAAATCGCTATTACAGCGCATTTCTTTTGGGCTACTCAACGGATGCATTCGTCGCATTTGTGGAAAATGAAAAGCCAAGCCCTACCCCTGGAAAATCAAAAATTCGTTTTATTAATGCAGCGCCAGATTGTGCATCAATGAGTTTATATGCAGGTAGCGATAAAGTGTTGAGTAATATTTCTTATAAAGAAATGAGTGCCTATCAGGAAATTGATACAGGGTTAGTAAATATTATCGTAACAAATGGTGATGAAAACCTGACCCTATCTCTTTCGAATCTTCACTTACAAAGCGGAGAGTATCACACAGTCGTGTTAGTAGGCAATACTACAGGAGTTGGCAATGATAAACTCAAATTAATTGAGATGCTTGAATAATAAGTTGGAAACTAACAATGCCAATAAAAAAGGTTGCCTTGTTAAAAGCAACCTTTCTCATTCATGTAAAAAAGGGACTAATTTCCCAAATAAGATTTTAGTAATGAGCAGCGATTTGTTGCTCGCAATTTAGTTATCGCTTTATCTTTTATTTGGCGAACACGTTCCCGAGTAAGTGAGAATTTTTCACCGATATCTTCTAAACTCATTGGGTGTTCTACCGCGATTCCAAAGTATAATTTTATGACATCGCGCTGGCGGTCAGTAAGTGTACTTAATGATCTGTCTATTTCACAACGCAAAGAGTCGAAATGTTCCAACAAAGAATCTGTAGAATCTGCATTAGGATTTTCTAAAACGTCTAACAAGCTGTTATCTTCACTATCAGCAAAAGGTGCATCTACCGATACGTGACGCGCAGCAACTCCCAGAGTAGTTTCTATTTCTTCTTTCCCAATTTCTAGTAGATCTGCAAGTTCTTCTGTAGAAGGTTCACGTTCGTACTCTTGTTCAAGTTGAGAATACGCTTTGCTTATTTTGTTTGATAAGCCTACTTTATTCAATGGCAAGCGCACTATACGAGATTGCTCAGCCAATGCTTGTAGGATAGATTGACGAATCCACCACACAGCATAAGAGATAAATTTAAAACCACGTGTTTCGTCAAACCGTTGTGCTGCTTTAATCAAACCGAGGTTGCCTTCGTTAATAAGATCACTAAGAGAAAGTCCTTGATTTTGATATTGCTTTGCAACAGAAACAACAAAACGTAAGTTGGCTTTCGTAAGTTTTTCTAAAGCGCGTTGGTCGCCATTTTTGATCTTTATGGCAAGTTGTACTTCTTCTTCCGGCGTTATCAGATCCACTTTGCCAATTTCTTGCAAATACTTTTCGAGAGATTGGCTTTCCCTGTTGGTGATAGATTTGGTAATCTTGAGTTGACGCATTGACATGGGCAAGAAGTTTTTGGTTAGAAAAAATTAGTTAAAATTGAAAATTCTTGACATTAGTATGGCAAATCTAAGGGTCAATGCAATGCAACCCAAATAAAATTAAACATTTATTAACAGCACGATTATTGCATGTACTGCTGTATTTTTCTAAAATAAGCCCAACTATTCTTTAAACTTTCTAAAATAAATTTTGATTGTTCAGTTGTTTTTTTATTATTGCAACAAAGTTTGTAACAAGTGAAGACAACCTCAATGAAGAAAAAAGTAATGTACTCTGTAGAGTTCCCAATAAGATGCTCCCCAACCATACTCTACGAATTTTTAGCAACTCCTGTGGGATTGTCGGAATGGTTTGCAGACAAAGTAGATCAACGTGAAAACATGTTCTATTTCAGTTGGAATGGCGCAGTAGATACTGCTGAGCTTTTGGAAAGTGTAGAAAACGAATATGTAATTTACCGTTGGGACTACTATAATGATGATGAGTTTTTTGAATTTAGAATAGAGCAAAGTTCTATTACTAACGAAACTATTTTGCGTATTACAGATTTTGCAGAAAAGTCGGATATTAAAGATCAGGAGCAATTATGGGAATCTCAGATTGCTGATCTAAAACACCGTATTGGTAGTTAAGCTAATTTTCTTTCGATATAAAAACCTCGCAAAGCGCGAGGTTTTTTGTTGCAGTGTTCATAAGGCCGAAGTGATAAAACAGGTTGCGCCACGCTGAAAGCGTGGCGCAACCTGTAAAAGACTGAATCGTTTTATTGTTTATTGATCTTGATGGTTTGTGTGCGATTGTTATCTGAGTATTTAATCAAGTAAATACCATTTGCAAAACCCTTCATATCAATAGTTGTAACATTGCTTACAGCCGTTAGCGTTGTAAGTGTTTTCCCCGTTACATCAGTAATCTGAATTGTAGCTTCATTGCCCTGAATACCTTTTGTTATAACGGTCAAATGATCGGAAACAGGATTTGGATATGCTTCTACAATAAAGTCTTTTTGCACTGTTGCACTTACTACTTTAGAGTAAACACCAATCCCTGCATTATTTACCATCTTCAAACGATAATAATTTATACCGTTCGAAGGTTCGTAATCTATATAACTATAGTTACCTGCTTCGCCTTTCGCTTTCAATTCTGCTATTTTGCTGAAGTTGCGAGCGTCGGCACTTCTTTCCAATTCGAAATAATCCGTTTTTTCTTCAGAAAGAGTACTCCAATCAATTCTGTTAGTAGACCCTAAATTAACGGCGGAAATTTTATCCAATTTTATGGCAAGTGGATTCCCAATGTTTACTACAAAGTCTTCTGTTTCTCCGTACCCATATGTTAGCCCCGGAGTTAAGGTAGAGCCTGAAATATTTTCCGCAACTATAATTCTCATTCCTGTAAGTCCTAAAACGGCAGTCATCGGTACATCAAAAGTGCCGGTAATATTTCGTGGTCCTGCAGTAGTTGTTGGTTCTTGAAGTATGACCTCGTTTGTATTATTACCAAAAACACCATCTTGATCAAAATCAATAAACATGGCTGCACCAAATAAAAAATAAGTAGCACCATCACATTCATCTTCAGTAATGGTGTAAGGGATACCTGTAGTTCCTTGAGGGAGAGTTGTGATAGGGGGTAGTGAAGTAAAGTTAGAGTATCTACTGAGCATTGAGCCATTTCCAGGTGCCGGAGTAGAACAACCACTTGCGCCTGCATACGCTGCTGCAGTGGAACCGCCATTAACAGTAACGCTGTATATTTCTTCGTCGCTTGTATTATTAGCGGAAGAAGGTGTATAACAACTATAGAATGGAGACATGTTAACTGTTACTACATTAGAATAAGATGTATTGTTACTAGGTGTGTTCACACAAGTTGTTACAAATCTGTAGTCAGTTGCTGATGTTTGGGTTGTAGATAGAGTGGGAAGGCTGGAGCTAGCAACAGGTACCCATGAATTAGTTCCTGTAGGAGAAGATTCCCATTCATAGATAATACCTGAGCCAATACTGTAACCTGTAGCATTAAGTGTGAAATTTGAACCATTACATACCTCGCTCGGGGCACTAGCAACTGTAGTTGCAGGCGTTGAAGAGCAGCTAGGAGCAGCTAGAATAGTAACTACATAATCTTCTGTTTCGTAACCAGTGCTGTTTGTGCAAGCACCTGAAGAGCCATAAGAAGTATACCAATGTCTTACTCGCATACCAGTAAGACCAGGCGTAGCTGTAGAAGGAATTACAATGGTTGTTGAGAGAGTGTTTTGACCCGCTGATGTCATACTACCGAAAGTAAAATATTCTGTTGCATCAAAACTTCCGCTTTGATCAAAATCTATCCAAACATCAGCTCCGTACCCGGAATTTGGTATTGTTACACTTAATGTATAAGGTCCTGTTTGCGTCAGGTCGGCAGTCTGCGATGTAGTAGCATCGGTATATTGTGTATAGTACCCTGGTCCGGCAGTTGTGGAAGAATTGTTAAGTGTTGTACCGCTAATGCTAACGTTGGATATATAGTTGCCACAGCATGTATGTAATGTAGTCCCTGTTTTGGGTGAGCAGTAGCAATAGTAGAAAGGAGACATGTCGATCAATAATGCATTTGTGGTATCAGTTCCGCCAGAGAATGCACATAATGTAAACATTCTATAATAGGTAGCACTTGATTGTACTGTTTTATAATCTATGCCATTAGCTCCTGTAATATCTACCCACGAACCAGGTGTACCTGTAGGTGATGACTGCCATTGATAAATAACACCTGCGGTTGCAGAACTTCCTGTTACTGTAAAACGAACAGTATCATTAACAGAAGCACAAACATCCGGTACGTTGGAAGTGACTGTACCCGCCGTAGGATTTCCTGAACAATTGGGTGGAGCTACAATGTCAATTAAGTAATCTTCAGTTTCACCGGCATATATACTATTGTTACATGGAGTAGCAGCATTCCCGTTTACATAATATTGGTTCACAACACGCATGCCGGTAATCCCTGAAAGAGATGTGCTTGGCATCGTGAAGCTCCCATTGACCGTATGATTGCCTAATTGATAAGCTGGATTGCCATAGGCTAATTCTCCTGCGTCAAAAGTGCCGCTTTGGTCATAATCTATAAATATGGCTGTGCCACTATAAACACCAAATGCATTACACTCAGTAATGTCTACTGAAAAGGTGACAGGAAAGCTATGCGTTAATTGTGGAGTAGCAGGAATTCCCACACCACTTGTGTAATTTGCATAACGACCCTGAATAGAACCTGGTCCTGGAGCTACAGTGTTACAATTGGATGTATTGTTTAGTATCCCAACCGTAACGTTAGTGATATCGCTATAAAAACTGTTTACAGCTCCCGATGCGCAGTAGCAAGTATAGAATGTAGATTGGCTTACTAGATGGCCTGCAGAAGTATCACCAAGAGTATTATTTGTACAAGTAGCATACATTCTATAATAGTTAGGCCCGGTTTGAGTTGTAGACAAATTAGCAGTGCTGGCACCTATTATATCTGTCCAAGTTCCTAAATTTCCTGATGGCGATGTCTGCCATTGGTAAGCTATTCCATTTGCAGTAGATGCGCCCGTGGCACTCAATGAAAAATTTGAGTTGTTACAGATTGTGTTTGGTCCTGATATGGTACCTGCTGTTGGCGTACCAGTACAGTTCACTACAGCGGCAATATTTACTGTATAGTCTTCAACTTCCCCATAAGTATTTAACACCTGACATGGGTTCATGATACCTGTAGTAGCAGTAGTTGTGCCTTGGGAAAGAATAATTCTCATTCTTGTATTACCCAGCGTTGCTGTAGACGGAATAGAAATAGGCACAGTAGCAACATAAGCAATCACAGAAGGATTTGCAGCAGCATATACTACGATGTCTTCACCAGGATCTGTAAATAGTCCATTTTGATTGTAGTCTATGTATGCCATACACTCTCTTACATTGCTTGTGCCACTACATGTATTTAATGTAACGCTAAGTGATTGCGTAGTGCCTAGCATTAGTGTGGGTACAGGAACAGTACTAGCAGTAAAATTGCTATAAATATCAGCACCACCTGTAGCTGTACCCTGGCTACCGGTAACACTACCACATGAGGTGCTATTATTGATGACTCCTAATGTCACATTGGTAATGTCTTCGTTAGAAATATAGCTTACTGTAGCAGGGCAATAGCAATTGTTGAAGTTAGTTTGTGCTACAGCTACCACATTCGAGGTCATGGTCGAAGATGTAGCAGGACATGTCACAACTACTCTATAATCTGTCGCGCTCGTTTGGGTAGTTAAATAACTGGAACTTGTTGCTCCGTTGATTGTTGTCCATGTATTTGCAGAAGCGGGAGAAGATTCCCATTGAAAATCGTAACCTGCTGCATAAGGTAATGTCGCAGAAGATAATGTAAATGAGTTGCCCGCGCAGGTTGTACTAGGTCCAGTTGCTGTAACTGATGTTATGCTAGAACAGGGTGTTGTCACATTGAACGTTATATCAAGTCTCGGTTGATCGGCAGTTGCGCCAGGATAACCATATATAAAATAAGGCAAATAACCTGCACGCTGAAAACCTACATTTATGCTTGAGCCTAGATTGTTCTGAATGAATGTGTTCCCTGCTGTACCTAAAGATGCCGTCTGAAGGCCATTAGCACTCCAAATAGTTGCTGCTAAGGAGGTTCCTGATGCTATTGCGTTATAAAGCGTTGATGCAGTCATAGTAGAGGCATCACCTATAAACCCAGTAATAGGATTAGAAGCACCAGAACTTTGTGTGCCATTATAAGTGGTAAAATATAAACTTACGTTAGTAATAGTAGCTCCGACCGGCAATGATGATAAATCGAACTCTGCCCAGCCTCTGAAAACCGGAAAATAGGGAGCTGCAGCTCCAAAGCTTACGCTGTCAATATTACCATCATATTTATTACCGGTTGAATTTACTGATCCTGAATTGTAAGAACCCGTACTTCCCGTACAGTAAATACTAACAGTTGTTTGGGCATTGAGTTGGGTGGATAAAACAGCACTCATAAAAAACAGTGCTAAAAATGTAAAAATTTGTTTTTGCATGTTTTCTTGGATTTTAGATGATACCTACTCTTTAAAGGATTTTCGGCTTACTCCTTTTTAATAAATAATAAATATGAGCAACACAACCTTGAATTAAATCCAAGAATTGAGTAATAATTAATTTGTCATACAATCCCGACAATTACAACG
>CBFGYQ010000054.1:0-9657 GCA_965652995.1 uncultured bacterium | reverse complement strand
TAGTAGTAGGTGCGCATACAGAATTAGCAGCAGGATCGGTATAAGTACCTATAGTGACATTATTTATTTTGTTTCCAAAAGTACAATTGCTGGTGTATGATGGAGCGCAATAACAAATTGGGTTGATAGTTACGGCTAATAGATTTGAAGGACTGCTTAACATACTACCGTTACATGTAGCTACGTATTGTATATCAATAGCAGAAGTAATAGTAGTAGTATAGCTGGTACCAGTATTAGCTGTTGGGCTCCAAGAATTCAAACCGGCAGGTGAAGTTTGCCATTCATAAGTTACACCGCCTGTATTTGCCGCAGGATTTGTTGCAGTAAATGTCACAGAAGAGCCGGAGCAGACATAGGTAGAACCACTTATGGTAGGTGCCACAGGAGTGCCTGTACATGCTGCAGATGTAGTTACAGCAAAAAGCCCCATAGTAGAGTTGGATGTGCTGCCAATTGTAGCTGTTATATCAATGAAGTCAATAGTTTTACCTACACTTGCTGCACTCAGTGTCAATTTTGTTTCGTACAATCTGGGATTTCCTGAAGCCACATGTACAGCACCATTGGTAGTATTCACACGGTAAAGGTTATTGATAGCAAATCCTGTTTGATTGAACCAATCCTTACAAGTTAACGAACTGAAGGTTTCGAAGGTAAAATCGCTAAACCAAATTGTAGCAGTATAACTAATACCTGTGCCTGCATTCGCACCCGCGGTTAACAAATAAACCTCAGCGACATTTGTTGCATTTGTCACTGTCACAAGTCCTGTAGTATTAGAAGATGATAGTAGAAGCACATTTGAAAGATTGTAATCAGCCATTTGATAACTAAGCCCTGAGGTCACTGCACTATTTATAGTTCCCGAAATAGGTAAGGCATTAGAATAGGCAGCTGTAGTAGCATCAACCTGATAATCAGCCGTAAGCCACGCAAAATTGTTAGGAATATCGAAAGCAGAAGTGATGGTCATTGCTGCCTGGTTAGGAACAGAGCCCGTTCCGGCTCCATTGGCTATTACATCATGATTAAAGCCTGAAGTTATTACAGCCGGAGTATATTGCGCATTGGAAATCATTGCACTAGATAAAAGCATGAGTAGAAGTGTAAATATTTTCATCATAAGAAATAAATTTTGTTAAATGAAGTTAACTATTAATTTTAGACGAAAGAGAACAAGCTATAGTTTGGTTTTTGTATAAAAATAATTTTTCAACAAAAAATATTCTTACCTTCGCACCCTTTAAAAGAAATTTTACCATGTCTAAAATTAAAATTACACAGGTGAAAAGTGGTATCGACCGTCCTGAACGCCAAAAACGTACGTTGGTAGCGTTAGGTTTGCGTAAGATGCATGCTACTGTAGAAGTAGAAGCTACTCCGCAAATTCAAGGTATGGTAAAAACCGTGAATCACTTAGTGAAAGTAGAAGAAGTAAAAGGATAATCCATTTTTAATCGAATTATTGCGAGCGGTTACACAAGTTCCGCGCAAGTTCAAAAAATTGTAAAACATGCAACTGCACAATTTAAAACCAGCAGCAGGTTCTGTAAAAACAAGAAAAAGAGTAGGTCGCGGTGAAGGCGGCGGCGGTACTACCGCAGGAAAAGGTAACAAAGGGCAGCAATCTCGCACCGGTTACCAGTCTAAGAAAGGTCACGAAGGTGGTCAGATGCCCATTCAGCGTCGTATGCCTAAACGTGGTTTCCAAACCGTGTAGAATACAAAGTATTCAATCTAGGTCAATTGGATTTTTTGATCGAAAAATACAATATCACTGAGTTCACTCCTGATAATCTTTATGTTAACGGTCTTATCAATCGCACTGATTTAGTAAAGATTTTAGCAAATGGAGAGTGTAAAGCTACTATACCGTTTAAGGTAAATGCTGCAAGTGCAAAAGCTAAAGAAGCTATAGAAGCAGCAGGTGGTACTCTGGAGATACTACAATAAAATCGGTGGAAGACGCGTTTTGGTTAAATGCGTCTTTTATCGTTTATTCGCAATTCATTTTTTTAGAATCTTACTTTAATATTCACAAGTGAAGAAACTTATTGAAACGCTGAAGAATATCTGGAGCATTGAGGAACTGCGCAAGCGTATCCTTTTAACGCTGATGTTGATATTCGTATATCGCGTAGGGTGTTATATTACATTACCAGGCATCAATCCTAATCAACTGGCACTTGAAGGTAGCCAAGACGGCTTGCTCGGTATCTTAAACATGTTTGCAGGTGGTGCATTTAGCCGTGCGTCTATTTTTGCATTGGGTGTAATGCCTTACATCTCTGCATCTATCTTTATGCAATTAGCTGGTATAGTAGTACCACAAATAGCAAAGTTGCAAAAAGAGGAAAGTGGTCGTAAAAAAATCAATCAATACACTAGATATCTTACAGTACTGGTTACAGCTTTCCAAGCGAGTGCTTATGTGGCTTACCTCCGTACTCAAACTGGTGGTGCTGTAGTGCAAGACTTTAGTCCATTCCTATTTTGGTTATCAACTGTTGTAGTATTGACAGCAGGTACTCTATTCGTAATGTGGTTAGGTGAAAAAATAACTGATCGCGGTATCGGTAACGGTACTTCATTGCTTATCATGGTGGGTATCATCGCACGTTTACCTCACTCTTTCATCCAAGAATTTGATTCTAAAAACATCGGCGGCGGTGGTGGATTGTTGATTTTCTTGATAGAGATCGCAGTTTTCATCGCTGTTATAGTCGGTTTGATTTTACTAACTCAGGGTGTTCGTAAGATTCCTTTAAACTACGCACGTCGTATAATCGGTAGCTCAAATGCTGCTAAAGAAGTAGTAGGTAAAAGAGATTTTATTCCTTTGAAAGTGAATAGTGCAGGTGTAATGCCAATCATCTTCGCACAAGCAATTATGTTTATACCTGCTACTATTGCCGGTTTTGCTGAAAGCGAAAGTGCTGCAGGTTTTGTAAGGGCATTGAGCGATCATACTTCACTTTATTACAACCTTATCTATGCAGTTTTAGTTATTGCATTCACCTATTTCTATACAGCGTTAATCTTCAACCCGACAGAAATGGCTGACAACTTGAAGCGTAACAATAGCTTCATTCCGGGTGTAAAACCAGGTGAGCCAACTGCTAACTACATCGCAACTATCATGGATAGAATTACATTGCCCGGAGCTATTTTCTTAGCTGTTGCCGGTGTTCTTCCAGGGGTAGCTGCTTTGTTAGGAGTTACCAGCAATTTTGCTACATTCTATGGTGGCACCTCAATGTTGATTGGTGTGGGGGTAATTCTTGACACATTGCAACAAATAGAAAGTCATTTGTTGATGCGCCAATACGATGGTTTGATGAAAACAGGTCGTATATCTGGTCGTCAGCCAGTGACACCGGTATAAGAAATTACAATATTCAAAAAGCAAAAGTCAAAACAGTTTGGGTTTTGACTTTTGTCTTTTAAAGAAACTAGTGTTTTTTGATAGGCTACACATAAAATTTTATTTTTGATTTTTTAGAATAATTATGATTCATATTAGGACACAGAGCGAAATTGAAATTATCAGAAGAAATGCGTTGATGGTGACAGCAACGCTAACGGAAGTAGCAAAAATGCTGAAGCCGGGTATTACCACAGCATCAATTGATAAAATGGCAGAAGAGTTTATTCGTGACAATGGTGGTACACCTTCCTTTAAAGGTTATGGTCCAAGAAATAATCCTTATCCTGCATCTCTTTGTATTTCTGTAAATGATACCGTTGTACACGGCTTGCCTTCTGAATATCAACTAAAAAAATGGCGATGTAATTAGTGTTGATTGTGGTTTTTATAAAGATGGATATCATGGCGACCACGCATATACATTTGCGATTGGTGAAGTGCCTGAAGAAGTCTCAAAACTCATGCGCGTTACAAAAGAATCGTTAGCTCTGGCAATAACTGCTGCTCGTGAAAATAATAGAGTAGGGGATATTTCATTTACCATAGAAAACTATACTAACAAGCAACATGGCTATGGTGTAGTACGAGAATTAGTAGGACATGGTGTAGGAAAGAATTTACATGAAGATCCGCAAGTGCCTAATTATGGTCGTAGAGGTGATGGAAAAAGACTAAAACAAGGAATGATATTGGCTATAGAACCGATGATAAATCTCGGCACACATCGTGTAAATAGTCTCGATGATGGCTGGACAATCATTACTGCTGATAATAAAGTGTCTGTACATTACGAACACACAACTTTAGTAGGAAAAGGAAGTGGTGAAGCATTATCAAATTTTGCGCCGATAGAAGATACTGAAAGAGGGAATGGAGAATTGAGTACAGCACATTTATGATAGTAACTTTTTCTGTTGGGCTGATAAAAACTTAGTTCGATAAATACCAACCATTTAAGATATTTTTGTTTCTCAAAATTTTACACAAACCAACTTATGGAATTATATCTCGATTCGGCAAATCTTAAAGAAATAGAAGAAGGCTTCAAGCTTGGATTTTTGAACGGTCTTACTACAACGCCTACTTTCATGCAACGTGAAGGTATTACTGATATTGATGGAACCATTGTGAAACTTTCGAAAATAGTACCGGTCTTGCAAATTGAAGCATTGGGTAATACTGCAGAAGCTGTTGTAGATGAAGCAAAACGTCAGTTGGATTTAGGATTAGATAAAGACAGAACTGTTTTTAAAATTCCTGTTTCGTTGGAAGGTGTGAAAGCGTGCAATATGCTTCGAAATGAAGGAATGTTGGTGAATGTGCATTTGGTGTATACGCTACAACAAGCTTATATGGCAATGCATGCAGGAGCAAGTTATGTATGTCCACTTGTGGGTAGATTGCAAGATCAGGGACACGATGCATTATCGTTGGTAGCGCAATGTGTAGATGCTGTCCACAACTATGGCTATGATAGCAAGATCATGTTTAGTTCTGTTCGTACTACTGAGCACGTCCGTAACGCTATAAATATTGGTGTACATACTATAACAGTACCATTAAAAATATTAAAAGCACTTACAGATAATAATTTCACTTCAGTAGGTACAGAGCAGTTTTTACAAGATACACGTCTTATGACTGTACGTGTAAAAGAAGCGACAAGAGGTATTAATCCATTAGTACAAGCAAGTACAAGCCTTAAAGATGCTATCGTGAAAATGACCGAATATGGATTCGGTGCTATAACGGTTGTAGATGGAGATTCTTTGAAAGGAGTATTTACGGATGGAGATATTAGAAGACTATTACAGAGCGACGGAGAGCATATTCTTGATAAGAAAATGGGTGAACTGGAGTATAAAGCTCCTATAAGCATAGAGGCAAATGCGTTACTAAATGATGCACATACCATTTTCAAAAAATCAAGTGTAGATACATTACTTATAGTAGATAATGGCAAACCAGTCGGAATGTTAGACATTCAAGATTTGGAGACACTATAACACCTTTGATCATAAGCTGTATTTATTGTTTTTTGGAATTTGCGACTTGGCGTTTTACCTTTTGACCTGATTTATGTCATCATCACTAGCTTATATTGCCGAACAATTCAAAGGTAAATTCATTGTATCACCCAATGAACTACGGGAGAAATTTCTAAAGATCAAAGCATTTGTTTTTGATTGGGATGGAGTTTTCAACAATGGACAAAAGAGTGAAACAGGCACCAGCATTTTTAGTGAAGTAGATGCAATGGGGACTAATCTTTTGCGTTTCAATTTCTATCAACGTAATGGCTCAATGCCCATCACTGCAATTATTTCGGGAGAAAATAACAGTGCTGCATTTGCATTGGCTACTCGAGAGCATTTCCAAGCGGTCTATTATGGTATAAAATTTAAAGCATTGGCCTTACAGCATTTCTGCATGACCATGAATTTAAAACCGGATGAAGTTGCATTTGTATATGACGATGTGCTAGATCTTTCTATGGCAGAGAAATGCGGTTTAAGGGTCATGGTAAACAGGGCGTGCAATCCATTGTTGATAGACTTTGCTGTAGAGAGGAATATGGTTGATTACATCACTGCGGCAGATGGTCATAATCATGCAGTAAGAGAAATGAGTGAGTTGATGATAGGCATAAGTGGAGTTTATAAGCATACAATAGAAGCACGCATGAATTTTACTGATGAGTATTTACTCTATCTACAAACACGCAATCAGGCCAAAACAATTTGCTATACAGCGCAGGCATCATCTATTATCGAGAAACAACCATGAAAATATTAGGCATCATACCTGCACGTTATGCATCTACCAGACTTCCGGGAAAGCCATTGACTGACATTTTAGGGAAGACAATGATACAGCGTGTATATGAACAAGCCTGTAAATCAAAAAAGCTAAGCAATGTTTTAGTCGCAACTGATGACGAACGTATAGAATCTCACGTAAAATCATTTGGTGGCAATGTGGTCATGACATCAACTCATCATCCGAGTGGAACAGATAGGTGTTACGAAGCATTACAACTTGCTGAAAGTAGTTATGATTATGTAATAAACATACAAGGTGATGAACCTATGATAGACCCACAACAAATAGATAGTCTAGCAAAATCACTTGATGGCAAAACAGAATTGGCAACACTTGTAAAAACTGCTATTAATCATGATGATATAGCCAGCCATAATGCTGTAAAAGTAGTATTGAATGTGCATAAAGAAGCACTCTACTTTAGCAGAATGATGTTGCCGTTTGTAAAAGGTGTAGAAGAAAAGAACTGGACGACAGAACATCCCTATTTTCTACATGTGGGCATGTATGCGTATCGCACCGATATATTAGAAGCTATTACTAAACTGTCTGTCTCTTCTTTAGAAAAAGCAGAATCTCTCGAACAGCTTCGTTGGTTGGAGAATGGCTATAAAATAAAATGTGTGCTTACCGACAAAGAAGGGCAATGTGTAGATACCGTAGAAGATTTGGAAAAGGTGATACGTATGTTACAGAAAACAAAGTAACCTTTTCAGAATAATTTGGAAATCCTCCATTCTTTCACACTTCACATTATTGTTTTTACTCTGTTTAAAGAGTTAACGGACACAATAGTAAAATTACATAGCTTTGGCGCGTTTAAAAAATTTTTTCGAATCATGAAAGAAGTGTATATCGTATCTGCCGTGCGCACCCCAATGGGTAGCTGGGGCGGATCGTTAAAAGATTTCTCTGCAACAAAGTTGGGAGCCATTGCTATTAAAGGAGCATTGGATAAAATTAATCTTAAGCCTGAAGAAGTAGATGAAGTATTGATGGGGTGTGTAATGCAGGCAAATCTTGGACAAGCTCCTGCACGCCAAGCATCTAAGTTTGGAGGAATTCCTGATAATGTACCGTGCACTACAATAAATAAAGTGTGTGCTAGTGGTATGAAAGCTATTTCACTGGGTACACAATCTATCTTGCTTGGAGACAATGATGTAGTGGTTGCTGGTGGTATGGAGAGCATGAGCAATGTTCCTTTTTATAATCCTGCTCAGCGTTGGGGAAATAAGTATGGTGATGTAAATATGATAGATGGTATAGCAAAAGATGGATTACAAGATGTATATCACAACTATCCTATGGGTAATGCCGGAGAGTTAGCTGCTAAAGAGTTGAACATAACACGAGAACAACAAGACGAATATGCTATTGAAAGCTATAAACGTAGTCAAGCTGCTTGGGATGCAGGCAAAATGGATGCAGAAATTGTAGCTGTTGAAATACCGCAACGTAGTGGTGATCCCATCAAATTTTCTAAAGATGAAGAACCTTGGAATGTGAAATTTGAAAAGATCCCATCCTTGCGTCCGGCATTTATAAAAGATGGTACTATTACGGCTGCTAATGCTTCTACCATGAACGACGGAGCTGCTGCACTGGTTTTGATGAGCAAAGAAAAAGCAGATGCTTTAGGCATTAAACCACTTGCAAAAATTCTTAGTTATGCTGACGCAGAGCAAGCACCTGAATGGTTTACTACAACCCCTTCTGTCGTGATCCCTAAAGCTGTTGAAAAAGCAGGATTAAAAATGGAGGATATTGAATATACAGAGATCAATGAAGCCTTTTCTGTAGTTTCAATTGCCAATATTCAAAAGTTAGGTTTGAGTGCTGATAAAGTGAATGTAAATGGTGGTGCAGTATCAATGGGTCATCCATTAGGTGCTAGTGGAGCGAGAATAGTAGGTGCTTTGATAAACATCCTTGGACAAAACAATGCTAAATATGGTGTTGCCGGTATATGCAATGGCGGCGGTGGCGGTAGTGCTATAGTGATTGAGAAGATGTAATTGATTGGTATATAAATTAACTGTCAAAAAGAGCAATCAAAATTTCTGATTGCTCTTTTAGTAAACCTGACATAAGGGTAAATCACTCACAAAGTCTTGTACTGTATGCTGAAATAAAGATTATAATGTTTGTCAGAGCATATTCTTTTCTTTTCTACACAATAATGATAATGTTCGCTCATCTGCGGAATGCCTTTATAAGTAACATTCAAGCGAGGAAACAATAAAATAAGCATTTCTTTAATGGCAATTCCATTGTCATTCTCTTCGTCATACCAATCAATAATTGTATCAAACTTTACCTTCAAAACCTGTAACTTTTGTTTTAATTCGTCATCTAATTCCTCAGGTACGAGGCCGACCAAAATGATACAATGGACTCTAATAATTTCATACAGTTTTGGGTAAAATATTTTGATGCCTGTTATCGTTACCAAATCACAGATATTCACCTTGTCTTTTAGCAACGGTAAGGCTTCCGCTAAAGTGTTTGCATGCCGTTTTGCTGTATAAATGCTCTTTGCTGATTGCAAAAAAGTATTTACGTAAATATTTGTAAAACGTTCTCTGTCATCCTCCTCTACGAAAGTGTCATTTTTTTCATCACCTCATCAAGCAATGCTATAGAATAATTGTAGATTACTTTTTAATAATTCTCGGTGAGGGTTGTGCTAAATGAAAAACCTATAAACGGTATAAAAAGCATTATTATTGATTTAGTAAGGTATCAGTAGCTGTGATGTTGAAAAAGTACACTTTTTTCTGATAAAGATTCGCTTCTTTAACACTAAAACCAATAAGTTACAAATTTGCTCTTTTTTGTGGCCTCGCCTGGAATCGAACCAGGATCTGGAGCTTCGGAAACTCTTATACTATCCATTGTACTACGAGGCCAATATTTCTATCATTTACTTAAATCTAAAAAAAGCACTATCACAACCGTTTAGAAAAATAAAAGTGTCTGCAGTTGTTGGAGCAACTATAATATTGCTTTCTTGTATGGCATGAAGCTGATGAAATCCTTTCTCAATTGTACCCTCTGCTGTTTTGCCACCTTCAATGGTAGTAAAATGATTGCCATCTAAATACAATTTAAAACGATAAGGTGAATCATTGACATAAACAACAACGCCTGTTTCGCAAGAGTCTTTCTCTTTTTTTTTACAACTCAGTAATGAGGTGAAGCAAAGACATAAATAAAGTAAAATCCGTTTCATTGTTTCGAGTAGATGCAGAAGCAGAGGTTATAGAATTGTAGTTGCAAAACTAACTACATCAAATGAATATAACTAAAAAGGCTTTCATCCTATGTAAAGATAAAAGCCTTTTTTGTAGCACGTACGGGAGTCGAACCCGTCATTCCTCCGTGAAAGGGAGGCGTCTTAG
>CBFGYQ010000053.1:0-9664 GCA_965652995.1 uncultured bacterium | reverse complement strand
GTAGCACGTACGGGAGTCGAACCCGTCATTCCTCCGTGAAAGGGAGGCGTCTTAGCCGATTGACCAACGCGCCATTTCCCGTTTGGGATTGCAAAGATAAGGTTGGTTTTTTTCTTAGCAAAATTTCCGACGAGAAAAATTTTATGCCTCCACCATAGCTTTGATGATGGGTAAAAATGTTTCTGCTTTTAAAGATGCACCTCCTATCAAACCACCATCAACATCTGCACATGCGAAAAGTTCTTTTGCATTTTTATCATTACAACTACCACCGTATAAGATGGTCATATTTTCTGCGGCATCTTTACCGTACTTATCACTTAATGTCTTACGAATATGTGCGTGCATTTCTTGCGCTTGCTCTGAAGTGGCTGTACGTCCTGTACCAATCGCCCAAATGGGTTCGTAAGCAATAGTGATATTTTTAAGTTGTTCTACACTTAAATGATATAATGCGGCTTCTATTTGCTTTGCAACAAAATCATTTTGTGTATTGGCGTCACGCACTTCCAAAGCCTCGCCACAACAGAAAATCACCTGTAAATTATTAGCTAATGCAAGATCAATTTTCTTTACAAGTGTAGCGTCATTTTCATTGAAATATTGTCTTCTTTCAGAGTGTCCTATGATTGCAAATTTTACTCCTGCGCTTAACAACATCGCCGCTGAAACCTCGCCTGTGAAAGCACCTGACGCCTCTGAAGCTACATTTTGCGAAGCAACATTGATATGCTCATATTCATCAAGCTCTTGGGCTACTGTTGTAATATGTGTAAACGGTGGTGCGATAACTACTTGTCTGCTATCGCTAAGATCAGGAAGACTTGCTAATATATTTTCAACCAATGTTTTGCCTTCTTCTATAGAAAGGTTCATTTTCCAATTGGCAGCTACAATTTTTTTTCTCATTTAAAATTCGTTTGTTGGTTTATGAATTTGCAAAAATATCTCTTTGCGATTTTGTATGACTAAAAATGTGTTGATACATCAATATTTCTGGTTCAGATAGCGTTTTATTTCTTCTTACCATCATTCTTTTTGCCGTATCCAATGCGCGATTGAAATCGTAAGTAGTCAACCCTTCACTACCACCCCAACAAAAAGAAGGGATGAATTTTTCGGGGAAAGTGCCACCAAAAATATTTGCTGAAACACCTACTACCGTTCCTGTATTGAACATAGTATTGATACCACATTTGGAATGATCTCCCATCATTAGTCCACAAAACTGTAAACCTGTCTGAATGGATTTGTTGTTATGCTCATCCCATATTTTGATAAAATCGTAGTTGTTTTTGAGATTGCTACAATTCGTATCTGCTCCGAGATTGCACCATTCGCCAATCACGGCATTTCCTAAATAGCCGTCATGTCCTTTGTTGCTATTAGCAAAGAAAACAACGTTGCTTATTTCCCCACCTATTTTACAGCCTTCGCCAATCGTTGTGGCACCGTAAATTTTAGCACCCATCTTTATCACAGCGTGCTCACCAAGTGCCAAAGCTCCGCGTATCATGCTTCCCTCCAGTATCTCAGCGTCTTTTGCAAGATAGACAGGACCCGTTGTAGCATTGACGATACAGCCGGCATTTATTTTAGCACCTTTTTCTAAGAAGATATTTTCTTTACCGGTTACCAGGATATTATCAGGTAACGGTTGAGATTTTCTTCCTTTAGTAAGTAATTCAAAATCTTGTTTTATCACCTGTTCATTCAACGAAAAAATATCCCAAATGTTTTTCAATGCCGTTATAGCACCCGAATAATTTTTCGTAGAAAGATCTTTTAAGGAATCATTGAAATTCTCAAACGAAATATCACTACATGAACTTCTTACAGCGATCACGACATCATCACCCACCAACATTTCATTTCCGTTCAAAGCATTTATCTCTTTTACTAAATCAACTGTAGCAAACACAGCTCCATTCACTAAAAGATTATCATTGCCAAAATCAACAGGAAAAACATTTTGCAAAAAGCTTTCCGTAAGCGTAGTCGTTTTTGTTTGAAGTAGTTTTTCCCAACGCTCGCGCATGGTCATGATACCACAACGAATATCTGCAACCGGGCGTGTGTGCGTGAAGGGTAGGAGAGAATAGCGTGCTTCGGTATCGAAAAGGATGTAGTTCATTCATAAAACTATTGTGCGCTTCGTAGTACCAATTTGGGATAAGCAACAGAAGTAACAAAAAATCCCGACAAACATCGGGATTTTACAATTGTATTTAAAGAAATTATTTCTTCTTTTCGTAACGCTTTTTGAATTTGTCAATACGACCTGCAGTATCTACAAACATTGCCTTACCTGTGTAAAATGGATGTGACGTGTTAGATATCTCCACTTTTACAACAGGATATTCGTTACCATCTTCCCATTTGATAGTCTCGTTACTAGCAGCAGAAGAGCGTGTAAGGAACATGCTGTCGTTTGACATGTCTTTGAAAACAACTAAACGATATGATTCCGGATGAATACCTTTTCTCATTTTTTATCTTTTATGCATGGATTTTGCCATGCGGTTTTTGAATTAGGAGTGCGAAGATAGGCATTTAATACAAAAAATGACTATTTAATTTTTAATTTTTCCAAATCTGACACCACTTGTTCAGGGAAATTGTATTTAGCGATCACTTTACCGGAAGGGTCAAGAAGGAATGCTTGTGGAATGAACTGTACACCATATTCCACAGCCGGCTTAGATTCCCAACCGCCTAGATCGCTCATGTGATATTCCCATGTAAGTTTATCAGTTTCAATAGCTTTTATCCAAGCTTCTTTTGCCTTGTCCATTGAAACGCTTACGATTGTAAACCCATTTTTAGCATCTTTGAATTTTACATCCTTATACTTGTCGTAAATAGCAACCATTCTAGGATTGGCATTGCGACACGGTCTACACCAGGAAGCCCAAAAATCAAGTAATACATAGCGACCCTTATTGATCTCTGAGAGTTTTATTTCTGTTCCCTGTGGATTGGCATATTTTAATTCTGGAGCTTTTTGACCAACGCTGATCTTGGTGTTTTCTTGAGCAATTGCAGTAGTTACTCCCAAAGACAATGCTAGAATTGTGAAGATTTTTTTCATTATTTAATTTTTATAAAACTATAATATCAATTAACGTGCTAAACTATTCAAGTTCAAATTACGACTTCTAAGCCATCATAAGACAAGTGTATTTTTTCAGGCAATAAATTTTCTTCTTTTTCATGCAAACCCAACTGGTGGCTGATATGTGTAAAATACGTACAATCTGCATCAATGGTTTTTGCAAGCTCTATTGCTTCTTCCAGAGTGTAATGAGAGATGTGTTTTTCTTTTCTTAACGCATTCAGTACCAAATACTTGCTCCCTGTTATTTTTTCAATCTCTTCGTCCTCAATTAGATTAGCATCTGTGATGTAAGTAAAGTCATTTACACGAAAACCTAAAACTTCCATTTGATAATGCCACACCTTAATTGGTGTTATTTCTATCTCGTTTATTTTAAAAGGAGTTAGAGCATTGATGGTGTGTAAATTTATTTGCGGTACTCCGGGATAATGGCTGTTCTCAAAAATGTATTGGTATTCTCTACGCAATGCTTCTTGAGTTTCTTGAGTAGCATACACATCCATTGGTTCTTGCTGAAAATAATTGTAGGCTCGCACATCATCTAATCCGGATATATGATCTTTATGGCTATGCGTAAAAACTACAGCATCCAACCTGTCAACATTATGTCGCAACATTTGCTGTCTGAAATCCGGACCTGCGTCTATTACAATACTAGTTTTTTCCGTTTGTATCCAAACAGAAGATCGTAAACGATTATCACGAGGATCGGATGAATGACAAACTTCGCAAGGACAACTGATAACAGGAACACCCTGAGAAGTACCGGTGCCGAGAAAAGTAACTTTCACAGCTAGATGTCCATTTGGGTTTGAATGGAATTATCCTGATTTTGGACGGACATATCTTGTAATTGACGATACCATTTCTGCATTTCACCACTCAGTTCTGCTTCATTTACAGTAATAGTAGGCAGTATTTCTACCAATGCGTTAATACGCCCCTCCACATTCAGAAATTTATTGATGACAGCCACACGTTTTTCTTCTAGAAGGCAGTATCCGGAATTGAAATTACCTTTCTCATAACGGATGATAAAACGTGCTTCCTCAAATAGCTGCTCCAGTTTTTTCAGCGTGTTTGCTGTATATTTGAAACTCATTTTTGCAATTACAAAGTTCGATGGTTAAAAATAGGACATTCAGGGCATTTATCCTGATCGGTGTGTTTAATTTGATTTTTTCTGAAAGGTTATTTGCTCAAAATCCGGGCAATTATTACCTCGAAGATCCACGGACATTTTATGGCGGTTTATTGGCCGGTGCCAACTTTAGCCAAGTGGATGGAGACAGCTATGCCGGATATCATAAAATAGGAATGAATGTAGGTGGAATAATGTATGTACACCTTGCTGACCATTTTGCGGGTAGCATCGAAATATTATTTTCTCAAAAAGGAAGTCGTGGACATAAAGCGCAGGAAAGTGGTAATGCAGGAGAGGTAATTAGCAGATATAATATCGATCTGAATTATGCGGAAATACCTTTACAGATCAATTATTTCGATAAAAGGAGAAGTCATTTTGGAGGAGGTTTTTCTTACTCACAACTCATTACTTCCAAAGAAACCATTATTACAAATTTTAGAACAGTAAATACAGATACACTAAAGTTTCGCAAAGCAGACTTGAATTTTGTTTTAGGAGGAAGTTTGCATCTTGTGAAAGGATTGTTTCTCAATTTGCGCTTTCAGTATTCTCTTATTCCTATTCGTACTAAAGAAAATATCGATCTGGATTTTGGAAGAGCAGAACAGTACAACAACCTCTTCACACTACGCCTTATGTATTTGTTCTAAAAGATAACGGGCAACACTAAAAGCGTCACCCGTTTTTCACCAACAAACACAAACACATTCTTCCACAATATCTACATTATCGTCTGCGCCTAGCAATCTCTTTACGATTGTATAAGAACATCATCATAAACAATGCGATCATTACAGGGGGAACTAAAAGAGATAACCAAAACATCTGAGTCATAAAATCACAAGTTTTGTTACATAATAAACGTAAAAACCATGCCTTTCGGTTTACGCTGAATCGTTAAATTTTGTTAAGATTAGGGTCATTGAGTTGTCAGTTTTTTCTACCACAAAAGACGTGATGAGTTGATAAACGTTTAGCTATACATTTGCTGTCTATCAAGACGTATGAAACCCTTAGTTTGCATACTAATTTCTATAGCCCTTTTTTCTACGATGCTTTTTGCACAAAGCAATCTTACCACTGTGCCAATAACTAAGAGACAATATTTTACTCAACAAACAAATCAGAATATCAAACTGGATGGAATACCGGATGAAGATGCTTGGAATGCTGTAGAGTGGAGTGGTGATTTTGTAGAATATAAACCTGATGAAAACACTTCGCCAACTAAACCCACTCGTTTCAAAATCTTATACGATAATAAATTTCTGTACGTCGCTTATCAAGCTTTTGATGTGCGAGACAGCATCATTAACCGCTTGGGCAGACGTGATGAATTTCCTGGTGATTGGGTAGAAATAAATATTGATTGTTATCATGATTTGCGTACAGCGTTTTCGTTTACTCTTGCAGCCTCAGGTGTTCGCGGAGATGAATTTATTTCTAACAACGGTGATTTTTGGGATAGCAATTGGAATCCTATTTGGTTTGGTAAACCACATATCAATGACAGTGGGTGGACAGCCGAAGTGAAAATTCCGTTTAGCCAATTACGCTATAATGATGATGAAGAAAAAGTGTGGGGATTGCAAGTGCAGCGATTAATTTTTAGAAAAGAAGAACGTTCTACTTGGCAATACATTCCCCAAAGGCTAAACGGTTGGGTGAGTAATTTTGGAGAATTAAGAGGATTGAAAAATATTAAACCTCAAAAACAAATAGAGTTAGCACCTTACATAGTAGGGCAAACGGCAGCATATAGAAAACAAGATGGAAATCCTTTTGCTGAGGGTAGTGATAGTCGTTTATCAGGCGGTGTAGATGGCAAGGTTGCAGTGACAGGAGATTTGATCTTAGACTTTACAGTCAATCCTGATTTTGGTCAGGTAGAAGCCGATCCGTCACAGGTGCGTATTGATGGGTTTCAAAATTTCTTTGAAGAACGCCGACCTTTTTTTATTGAGAGCCGCAACATTTTTGATTATCAATTGACAGGCTCCAGTGCCGGTGGTGATTATGATTCTGATTTGCTTTTTTATTCTCGAAGAATTGGAAGTTCACCACACGCTTATCCTCGATTGCGTACAGGCGAGTATGCTGATGTGCCGGATAAAACAACTATTCTAGGTGCTGCAAAATTTTCCGGTAAGACAAAAACAGGTTGGAGCATTGGTGTGTTGGAAAGTGTGACGCAACGTGAAAAGGCGTTGATAGATTACAACGGTGAAAGAAGAAAAGAATTGGTAGAGCCATTGACGAATTATTTTGTTGGTCGAGTTCAAAAAGATATTGATGAAGGAAATACTGTTTTAGGTGCTGTGCTTACTGCTGTAAATCGTGAAAAAGGCTTGGATGACTTGCTGCACAGTAGAGCTTTTTCCGGAGGATTGGATTTTCAACATTATTGGAAAAATAGAAGTTGGTATTATCGTGGTAATGTTATCATGAGTGAGGTGCAAGGAAGCAGACAAGCTATTTACAATACGCAAACTTCTTTTGAACATCTTTTTCAAAGACCTAACATTACTGAAGCTACGCTTGATACGAATCGTACATCATTAACAGGAACGGGTGGAACATTTCGTTTTGGAAAAGGAGGAGGCAAAGCGGGCAAATTGGGTGAAGTGTTGAAATTTGAAACGGGTGTTACATGGCGCTCTCCACAACTTGAATTGAATGATATTGGCTTCATGCTTACGGCTAATGAGATCAATCATTTTACATGGGGCGGTTATGAATTTCAACAACCATTTTCTGTTTTTAGAAATGCTCGATTCAATTATAATCATTGGGCAAGGTGGGATTTTTCAGGACAGTTTTTATATCTGGCATTTAATACCAATGCACATTTTTTGACAAAGAATTTTTGGAACATAGGATTGGGTGTAGATTGGAATCCATATGACGTGTCGAATGTGCATTTGCGTGGTGGACATTCATTGAGAAAACCTGCCGGTCTAGGATATTGGACAAACATTACAACGGACACTCGAAAGAAAATCTATTTAAGTACTAACCTGTCTCATGGCTATGGATATGAAAAAGGAAATGTGCGTTCGATAAAATGGTTCAATCTTACAGGGGCAATAAATGCACAGCCTGTCAACGCATTCAAAAGTAGTTTGAGTATAGGGTACAATAAATACTGGCGCAGACAAGATCAGTACGTGGATGCGGTTTCATATAATAATACTTCAAGGATAATTGTTGCAGAGTTAAATCAAGAAACCGTGCGATTAACGTTGCGAATGTCCTACAATCTTACTCCTGATCTCACTATTCAATATTATGGGCAACCTTATATCACTCGTCCGCTCTACAGCAATTTTGCGTATGTGAAAGACCCTCTGAATGAAGCGCCTTACCAACGTTTTCATCGATACAGTAACAACGAAATTTCATTCAACAACAACGAATATCAAATAGATGAAAACGGTGATGGAATGATGGATTATAGTTTCTACAAACCTGATTTCAATTTTGTACAGTTTCGTTCCAATCTGGTTTTGCGTTGGGAATACAAAGCAGGTTCAGAATTTTATATTGTATGGTCGCAAGGTAATACCCCCGATGTGGCAAACGATTTGAATTCTCCTATTGGCAATAGTTTGGCAGACAATACATTCAGTAACGAAGCCACCAACATTTTTTTGTTGAAGTTTATGTATCGTTTTTTACGTTAGAAATATTTAATCATTTTTAGAGGGAATGATATTATTCTAAAGTGATTTTCGCGAACTTGTGGGCTTATGAAATTGGTTTCATTTTTAGTTGTTCTCATTTTTAGTTGTAGCGTTGTAAATGCTCAAGAGACGATCTCTAAATATCCTCAAGGTTATTTTCGTAATCCTTTAGATATTCCTATTTCATTAGCAGGAAATTTTGGAGAGTGTCGTCCCAACCATTTTCACAGTGGGTTAGATATTAAAACAGAAGGCAAGGAAAACTATGTTGTGAGAGCAGCCGCAGAAGGTTACATCTCACGCATAAAAATTGAGAAAGGCGGTTTTGGCCATGCATTGTATGTCACTCATCCAAACGGCTTTACAACATTGTATGCACACTTGAATGATTTCAATCCTGCCTTGCAGAAATTTCTCCGCAAAAAGCAATATGAAAAACAAAGTTGGTCGGTCGATATTAATTTATCTCCCGAACAATTTCCGGTGAAGAAAGGTGAACAAATAGCGTGGAGTGGAAATACGGGAGGTTCTATGGCGCCGCATCTTCATTTTGAAATACGCGATTCCAAAACAGAGCATCCACTCAACCCACAGTTGTTTGGTTTTGAAATAAATGATACACGTGCGCCTGTGCCTACTGATGTTGCCATCTATAATTTCGATGTTCCTTTCTATGAACAAATAGCAAAGTACTACCAGCTTACAAAAACAGGTGAAATTTATACGGCAACAATTTCAGCTCCGACAAATAATATTGGTGTTGCGATTTGCGTGAATGATTACATGAACGGCAGTGCTAACACATTGAATTTTTACGAAGCAAAATGGTTTTTGGATGATGTTTTGCAAGGCATAATAACACTCGATGATATCGGCTATGAAGAGACGCGATACTTGCACGCATTTGCAGATTACAAATCGCTGAAGCAAAAAGGTAAATGGTTTCAATGCTTATTTAAGATGAAAGGGAATCGATTGGGTATTTATGATGAAATGAATGCGAATAATGGAGTAATGAATTTGATTTCCGGAGAACAGGATGTAAAAATTGAACTGACAGATGCTTCCAATAATAAGACTTTAATACAGCTGAAAACAACTACAATTGAGCCTTCTGAAAAAAGCAATTGTGAAACAAAACTTACTTACAATGAGTCCCAAAATTTACACCCTTATCCAAATTTGAAATTGGAGTTGGGGGATAAAATTTTTTACGATGACGTGTGTTTTAAAACCAACAGAATAAATGATGATAAAAATTTCTCAGATAGATATAAAGTTTTAGAAACCTTCATTCCCGCACACCAATATTTTATCATCAAAATAAAACCTGACAAACCCATATCCTTCACAACCAGAAACAAAATAGTATTGATGTATGATGATGGGAAAAAGGAGACCGGAAAGGCTGCAAGCTTTGAAGATGGTTGGTACAAGTCATCGGTACGAAATTTCGGAACATACTATCTCAAAGAAGATATCATTGCTCCGACTATTCAATCGTTGCAAAAAGAAAGTGATTTATCTAAAGCAAAAACTATTCGTTTTAATGTGAAAGAAGAAACAACATCAGTAAAAGAATTTCGTGCAGAGTTGGATGGGGAATGGATCTTGTTTGAACCTTTTGGAACTACTTACGTTTATAAATTTGATGAGTATTGCAGCAAAGGGAAACATGAATTAGTGATAAAAGTGAAGGATGAAAATGATAATGAA